>CAYXQK010000230.1:0-3310 GCA_964467445.1 uncultured Syntrophaceae bacterium | reverse complement strand
TACAACGACAAGTACGGATTTTGGTGGACGGCGCACAACGCGATGCTCTCCTTTCTCAAAACCTGGGAGCGACAAATGAAATACAACGAGGTGGTGAACGATTTCCTGATGCCTATGATGAAGCAGCGCAAATTCTACAGTCCGGAACACGGGTGGATTTATTGCTAGGGAAAGACAGGGGATGACTAACCAGAGGGGTGTATGCGGATCCGCACAAAGGGTTCTAAGGGGACTCCCTTTTGCACCGCATGCTCCCCTCTGTTTTTTTTGTTGGATTCATTACCCGCATAGGTCGGTTGGTTGCTTCGAAGGGTCTCTCTCGCTTTGGATACAAACCTGGAAATATGTCGCAATCTGTATCAAGTCTCTCGGATGGTTATGGAGAACGTCAAGTCAGAGTAGATTCAACGGATTCAATCAGGATTTCCGTGAAAATGGTCTTGCATCAGGTCTTTGGGGGGATAATATATCCTTGAAATCATAATGACTTCCATTTACATTAATGCTGTTTAAAGGGGTTACTTATGACTAATGTTGCCATTATTGATATTGAGACGACAGGACTGAACCCCTATCGACACGATCGCATTGTGGAACTTGCTGCGTTGGTTATCCGCCCTGATGGAGAAATAATTCGCCAGTTCGTCTCGCTCGTCAATCCGGAGCGGGATATTGGCCCGATTCGCGTACACGGCCTCAGCACACAGGACATTTTAGCGGCACCACGATTTAGTGAGATAACAGGGGCACTTATTGAAGTACTTGATGGTTGTGTCGCTCTTGTAGGACACAACATACGCTTCGATCATTCGTTTCTTACTGCTGAATTTGACCGCCTTGGTTATATTTTCCCGGATGGCCCTACGCTGTGCACCATGCAGCTAGTCGGCGGGGGTAGTCTTACATGTGCCTGCTCAGATTATGGAATTATGCGCGAAGGAGAAGCACATACTGCATGGCATGACGCACGTGCCACCGCACACCTATTAACCGCGCTCTTAAAAGATGCACCACACCTAGTATCAAAGATCTCGAGTTTGCCACCGATAAATTGGCCAAACATTCCGAAATCAACCGTGAAGCCATTGACAAGGGACGAGTCACGTAGCCGCAATTTAAAGCCCCCTACTTATCTACGAAGACTGCTTGAACGCGTACAGAATGATATCCCACCTGACGATCAGAACTCATCCCTACTCGCCTACACTGCACTGCTGGACCGGGTTCTTGAGGATCGCCAAGTCAGTGATGAAGAAGGAAGTGCCTTGGTTGAACTTGCCACGAACTGGGCCATTACGGGTGATCAAATTCAGAAGGCAAATTCCGACTATTTATTACGATTGGGAATTGCCGCGTTTACCGACGGCGACATGACGGACTCAGAACACCGAGACCTACAACTGGTGGCCTCATTGCTAGGCATTGATTCTCGAAATCTTAATGAGATTCTGGAGATGGCCGAGCATAAGCTTAAAGAAGTTAAGACTTTGCCATCAACAGTTGGGTCAATGGGCAACGAGCAGCTTGTTGGTAAGCGGGTGTGCTTCACCGGAGAGAACCAGTGTCTGCTGAAAGGTGAAGCGATCACCCGAGAGATGGCTACCGAGCTTGCAGCACGTCATGGGATGATCGTCGCGGAAAGTGTGACTAAGAAGTTGGACATACTCGTTGTTTCAGATCCATTGACGCAATCAGGCAAGGCAAAGAAGGCTCGTCGGTACGGAATTCGAATTATGCATGAACCTGTATTCTGGCGGGCTCTGGGACTGGAGGTAGGATAAGATGGCCACACATTTGCGTCGTTCCGTTATCGAACCAATTCGCGAAGGCCTGACTTGGAGCGAAAGGTGGAAAGGTTCGGACAAAGGTCTTATATGGTGCTGGGAGCGGGGGCGACAAAAGCGTGTAGAGGATCCTGAGCTCGCTTTACGGGCTAAGAGAGGAGAATTGGTAATTTTAGCTTGGATGGGCGGAGTAGAGAAGAAGCTTAAAGATAATAAGAAGAAGCTTGGAACTTTTAATTATCTGGCCACATGGCAAGGACTGCGAAGTGAGGATTTGAATATCAAATTAGAAGATGAGCTATTGATAACTTGTACTAAGACCGGACAAGAAGTCATCTTCAGTTCCAAAACACCAGTTGATGAAGATGAAGGTTAGAGTAATATCAAATACCATAGCATAATCGTTCGAATCATTTGATTCAATTAGTAGTCCTCAGGACGATCCTGGCGCCTTTTGTGGCTGGCCTGATATACGAGCTCGACTATGGGAAATTCAAGGCGACCATCAATCACAGTGACCCGATCAGGCACGATGCGTATTTGAAGTGCTGGAGGGCGATGAATGATTGGCAATGGAGGATTGGAAGAACAAGTGAATTTAGAGCTTGGGTCCCTTTTGGGTCCCTTTCAAACGCTTTTGGGTGCAAATATTGAACATATTGCGACCATTGAATGTCGCTAATCTGGATTCTATCGTATTGAAATCAAAGGAAAAGACCGGAATACCTGGGTTTCGTTAAAAATCAATTTTTTGCATTCAAGTCCCGGCTTCGGCACCAGAAACAAGGCGGCATGGATCATCCGGTCCATGCCGTTTTTTGTTACCTGCGCCGCGTCAAACGTTCTTGCCCCTCCCTCTTCTCACCTTCCGGCCCATAAAGCCTCCGCCATCGCATCAGACCCCGTCCGATGGCAAAATCAGACGGTGGCCGATTGTCGCGATGTCTGTCCGGGTATATGGCAGAGACGACAGAGAAAAGGCGCACAGGCGCCCGCACCATCATGAGGAGGGTTTTACGTCATGAGAGACGAGCAGAGACGAGACAAGAAGGCCAACGCGGAACTTGTGGAAAAAAACATGAAGCGGATCAACCGGGAAATCGAACTGAGCCTCTTCTTCCTGAAACACGGCTGCCCGGGCTGAAAAAGACAGAAGTTGAGAAGTTAAGAAGTCAGGAAGTTGGCGAAACGAAAAGAGCGGGGCTTCATCGGCCCCGCTCTTTTCGTTTTGCCTGTCGTGGCTCTTATGCCGCACCTCAGGGCTTCATCGTGCCCGTCTCGTTGAAGCGCACATGCCAGCTGAACGCCTCGTCGAGCAGCATGGGGGTGTGACCGCCCACCTTCTTCTTGGCGCGGTTGAAGTAGTCCCACAGCATGGGCCGATACTCGGGGGCCGCGCAGTTTTCGATGATGAGGGGCACCTTCTCCTTCGGGTCGAGGCCGCGCAGGTCCGCTACCCCCTGGTCCGTGACGATCATGTGGACCTCGTGCTCCGTGTGGTCCGTGTGGGTCACGTGGGGCACGAC
>CAYXQK010000229.1:0-10522 GCA_964467445.1 uncultured Syntrophaceae bacterium | reverse complement strand
CAGGATAATGTAGGATGCAAGCGCCAAGAGGAGTTTTTTCTGATCGACATCCGCATCCCATTTCCCGGTAAGGGATTTGTAGAGAATATACAGGGCCAGCGACCCCAGAGAGCCCATGACGGCCACGAGTTCGGGGCCGAGAAAAAAGGCCGTGAGCGTCTGGATGCCGCCGAAGAGGATTCCGAGGACGAGCACCTCGGGGAGGGAAGCGCCGAGTCCTTTTGGCCCTCCGTTGCTGATCAGGGCAATCGCCACGGGAACCAGGATGCTGAAGGGCAAAAGCTGCAAGGCCACATGGTGCGTCAGCGTCACGAGGTCAAGTCCGGTGATCTGGGCGAGCACAATGACGGGGATGCCCAGGGCGCCGAAGGCCACCGGCACCGAGTTGGCCACCAGCGCGATCACGGCGGCGGTGATGGGTGCAAAGCCCATCGTGATGAGGACCGCGGTGGGGATCGCGACGGCGGTCCCGAAGCCTGCCACGCCCTCCAGGAACCCCCCGAAGCAGTAGGCGATGATGACGGCCTGGACATTGCGATCCGGTGAAAGCGTCACCAGCGTGGCCCGGACCGTTTCCATGGCGCCTGACTCGACGGCGGCGAAATAAGTGAAGACGGCGGCAAGAATGACCCAGATGATGGGGATCAGGGCGATGAGGCCGCCTTCAAGCACCGATGAGACGAGCCGGGCGGAGGCCATCTTCCAGACGATACAGGCCAGGAGCGCCGTGACAATCAGGGCCGCCAGCGTCACAAAGTGGGACTTGATGCTCGTGGCGGTGAGCCCCGCGAAAAGCAGGAGCAGGGGAATCGTGCTGATCAGACCGAATATCAGGCTGTCCATCTCTGTCTCCGTCCTGTTCGAATAAGAGTGAGAGCGCCTTATTCCCGAAAAATGGCTTCGCCGCGGCTCAAAAATCTTTCCCGCTAAGAGAACAACCAGTCGTCATCATGATCCATTGCAAACCGTTAACATTATTTCTGGAAAGGCGGAAAACATTTGATTCGCCGCTTGCGAACCATTTTTCAGGTGTCCTGCGAAGCACCGCTCCGTGCGTGTTTTAGAGGCAGTGACTCAGCAGGCGTCCGCTCTGTGTTTGAGCGACGCCTCGATGAACCGGCTGAACAGGGGATGGGGTTTCGTCGGCCGGGATTTGAATTCGGGATGAAACTGGCAGCCCAGAAACCAGGGGTGATCCCTGAGTTCCACGATTTCCGCCAGGCGGCCGTCCGGGGAGGCGCCCGTGATCTGCAATCCCTTGCCGGTCAGCGATTCCTTGAGATCGTTGTTGAATTCATAGCGGTGCCGGTGCCGTTCGTGGATTTCTTCCTGTCCGTATGCCGCATAGGCCTGGGAGTCCCTGTCCAGAACGCAGGCATAGGCCCCCAGCCGCATGGTCGCCCCTTTTTCCGTCAGGTGCCTCTGTTCGGGCAAAAGGTCGATGACGGGCCAAGGCGTGCGCGGGTCGAACTCGGTGCTGTTGGCTTTGTCCATCCGGCAGACATTCCGGGCATACTCGACCACGGCCATCTGCATTCCGAGACAGATCCCGAAATAGGGGACGCCGTTTTCCCGGGCATGCCGAATGGCGACAATCATGCCTTCGATCCCCCGGTCGCCGAACCCGCCGGGGACGAGAATCCCCCCCACGTCATCGAGCTGATTCCTGAGTCCTTCTTTCTCGATCTTCCCGGAATCGACAAAACGCAGATTGACGCGACAGTTGTTGGCAATTCCGCCATGCATGAGCGCCTCATTGAGACTCTTGTAGGAATCCGTCAGATTGACGTACTTGCCCACAATGGCAATGCATACTTCATGGACGGGGTTGGTCATCTTTTCCACCACATCCTGCCAGGCCTCGAGGTGGGGCCGGCCCGTCCAGATATTCAGGAGGTCGACGATCTTCTGATCCAGGCCTTCCCGGTTGAAAACGAGCGGGACTTCATAGATGCATCCCACGTCCTTGGCGGTGAAGACGGCTGCGACCTCGACGTTGCAGAACAGCGAGATTTTGCCCTTGATGTCGTCTGAGAGAAAATTCTCCGTCCGGCACAGCAGGATATCCGGCTGAATGCCGATCTCGCGCAGCGCCTTGACGCTGTGCTGCGTCGGCTTGGTCTTCACTTCGCCGGCGGTTTTGATAAAGGGCACCCAGGTCAGGTGGATGAAGATCGCATTTTCCCGGCCCACTTCGTTGCGGAACTGCCGGATGGCCTCCAGAAAGGGGAGGCTCTCGATGTCGCCGACCGTGCCGCCGATCTCGACGATGGCCACATCGAAGCCGGAGGCCGTTGATTTTATGAAGTCCTTGATTTCATTCGTGATGTGCGGAATCACCTGCACGGTCTTGCCGAGATAGTCGCCCCGCCGCTCCTTGGAGATGACGGAAAAATAGACCTGGCCCGTTGTCAGGTTGTTGCTCTTGCCCATGCAGGTGGAGCAAAAGCGCTCATAATGACCCAGGTCCAGATCGGTCTCCGCCCCGTCGTCGGTCACGAAAACCTCGCCGTGCTGAAAGGGGCTCATGGTGCCGGGATCGACATTGATGTAGGGGTCCAGTTTCTGATTGGTCACACGGAGCCCCCGGGATTCCATCAGGGCGGAGATGGAAGCCGCCGCCAGTCCCTTGCCCAGGGAAGAAAGCACGCCGCCCGTGATAAAGATAAATTTTGTCTTTTTCATTTTTAGAGACCTTTGAAAAATGGCTTCGCCGCAGCTCAAAAATCTTTTCCGCTAAGAGAACAATCAGACGTCATCATGATTTCTGACAAGCCGTTAACGTCATCTCTGGAAAGGCGGAAAACATTTGATTCGCCGCTTGCGAACCATTTTTCAGCGGTTATGCAAAGCGCTCTTTTAATGATCGGTCATGACCTTCAGGGTTACGCTTTTTTTCTTGAGCTGCCCTTTGTTTGCCAGGAGTTCCCTTCCCGCGATGCGGTCGATCACGTAGATCAGGTGGCCGCCTCTTTCCGCGTATCGCTGGCCGTAAGAAATGGGAATATCCGGGGTCACGTCGCCAAGGAGCGAGCGCGTGACGGCCTCGACCTTGCGCTCGCCGTTTGCCATGAGCAGGACCGTTTTCGCCTGATAAACGAGTTCAGCCCCCATGGACACGGCATAGTTCGGGGAATCGCCGACGGTGGGGAAATGGCCGTCCGCGACCGCATTGGCGATCGTGTCGTCGTCCAGCTTGACGAGCATGACCGAAGAGCCTTTGAACGGAATGCCTGATTCATGAAAGGCCACGTGACCGCGGCCGCCCACACCGATGATTTGAAGATCAATACCGCCCGCGACCTTGATTTTCCGGGCATACCCGTCCAGAATATCCCGCCTGATCCAGGCCAGATAGGCAGATGCGGGATTTGCCTTGATCACAATGGCCTTGCCGGCGTCCGTCCCCTTGAATGTCCAGTCCTGTCTGTTTTCCCTGAGTTCCCGGATCAGCGTCTTCTGGTCTATCAATGCGCCGTAGGGCAGGCGTGTTTCGATAAACTTGCCCTTGAGCAGACCGAAAAATTCCTGGATCATGAAATAGGCGTAGCTCTCCGGATGGACGACCCGCTGCTGTACGTTGTCGCCCGGAAGGCCCACGTACTCGTCGAGGTTGAAGCTCCGAACGCGGCCGGGATCAAACTTCCCTTCATTGGCCGCCTTTGCGAGCCGCTTATAGACGCCCGTGGGCGAGTTCCCCGTGGCAAGCCCCAGAACCGCTTCGTTTTTCTTTTTGAACGTCTCTTTGATTGTCCCCATGACGACGCCGGCGGCGATTTCGCTCATGTGCTCAAAATCCCGCGTTACATAAACCGTAATTCCCATGGTTCGCCCTTTCCTGTTGCTCAGCCGAGTTCGCTGATCACGACATCGGCGATCTGCCGGCAATATTTTTCCGTAACCGCCGCGGACGGTCCCTCCACCATCACACGGCACATGTTCTGGGTGCCGGAATAACGGACCAGCACGCGTCCCTCCTCGCCAAGGTCTCTCTCCGCCTGCCCGATCGCCTCCATCAGCCGCGGGATTGTAGCAATGTCCGGTTTGCGCTTGACATCCACATTGATGAGTTTCTGTGGAAAGATGTCCATCATGGCAGCCATTTCGGACAGCGGCTTGCCTTCCCGGACCATCGCGGCGATCAGTTGCATGGCGGCAATGATGCCGTCGCCGGTGGTGTGGTGGTCAAGGAAAATCATGTGGCCCGCTTCCTCGCCGCCGATGACGGCGCCCATGCCCAGCATGTCTTCGAGGACATAGCGATCTCCCACTTTGGAGGCGTGGTGCCCAAATCCGTATTTCTTGCAGGCCATGCGCAGGCCCAGGTTGCTCATGACGGTGGTGACGAGCAAGTCGTTCTTCAGCTTGCCGTCTTTTTTCAGCATGTTCGCGCAGATGATGAGCACCTGATCGCCCGTGATCTCATTGCCCTTTTCATCCACGGCGATGAGACGATCGCCGTCTCCGTCAAATGCCAGTCCGACGGCCGCGCCGCTGGCCACGACTTTTTTCTTCAGATCTTCCGTGTGCTGCGAACCGCACTTGTCGTTGATGTTGAGGCCGTTCGGGGTATTGTGGATGACCTCCACCTCGGCGCCCAGCTCCGTGAAGGCTTCCGGCGCAACCCTGTAGGTGGCGCCGTTGGCGGTGTCCAGCACAATTTTCATTCCTTCCATGGAGAGATTGCGCGGGAATGTGTTTTTCAGAAAGACGATATATCGCCCCTGCACGTCTTCCATGCGGAAGGCCTTGCCCATGCCTTTTGCCAACGGCAAGAGGTCGGCGAGCCGGTTGTTGAGGATCAGGTCCTCGATATTCGCTTCCTCTTCGTCGGTCAGTTTGAAGCCGTTACCGTTGAAGATCTTGAGTCCGTTGTCCTGATAGGGGTTGTGGGAAGCGGAAATCACGATGCCGGCGTCGGCGCGCATGCTCTGGGTGATAAATGCGATGCCGGGGGTGGGCAGCACGCCGACCAGATAGGGGTGGCCCCCCATGGAGGTGATCCCAGCCTCGAGCGAGCTTTCCAGCATGTATCCGGAAATCCGGGTGTCCTTTCCGATGATGACGCGGGCGCGGTGACCGTTTTTTCTAAATATGTGCGCCACGGCCTGCCCGACGCCGAAGGCGATCTCCGCATTCATGGGATAACGGTTTGCTTCCCCCCTTATCCCGTCGGTTCCAAATAGTTTGCCCATGGATTTTCTCCTTGATCTTGTGATTCAGATTGATTTCTTGAATAAATTCAGGGACGGCGCAGCTGTTGCAACCCTTTCACAGCAATCATCCACAAGGCTTTTGAGCCATGCGACGCCCTTTGCAGCGACCTCCGGCGGAAGCTGCCGAATCGTCTCGATGTAACCGGTTCTGGAGCTTCCGGCGGCTCTCTGAAAATCTTCGAGGAAGGCATCGCGGGACCGCTCGGTTTCATCGCTGAGATCGTTCCCGCTGAACACGTTTTCAATGGACTTCAGATTTTCATAAAACGCCGTCCTGGTCGACGCCGGTTTCCGTTCGGTTGAGACCGGGGCAACGGCCTTCTGCGCCATGGCCCCGAGCCTTTTGAGGCGTTCCTTCCCGGCCAGGGCGAGTTGGTCTATGACGCCGGCATACAGCAGCGGGCCAAATTCAGCGGCCTCAAAAAAGGCTTTTCTCACCTGCCCGTACCAGGCTTCGAGGGCTTTGAGGTTTGCCAGGTAAAGGATGTTGTTCTCGAGGACGCGCCGGATGTTGGGGTATGCCGCCGGTGTAAACGCACGGACGCATCCGGCCGGCGCGGGCGCGAAGATCAACTGGTTGTCCTCGGGATAGTCCCTTCTCAAAATCGAGCCTGCGGCCACGACGTTGCCGTATCCCAGTCGCACCGGACCGACGATGCCGCCCTGGCCGCCCAGAAAGATCGGGGGCTGATTCAGCATGACGCCCCTCGGCACATCGCCGATCAGAGAAGGCGTTGTTTTATCGGCATCCGGTGTAAAGTTGAAGTGAATGTAGGAGCTACCGACTTCGCTGTGATTCTGGCGGCTCGTGCCCCCGGCCATGAGGCCGTCGCAGAAGTTGATCAGGCTTCCGAGCGTCACAAAGGGGAAGAGAATCGTCTGTTTCAATCCGACGCAGTGGGCGGCGCCGGCCTCTTCCTCAAGAATGCAGCCTTCACGCACGTGAGCCCCCATGCCCATGTTTGCCTTCTCCAAGAATACGGAATAACTAAAGAAACCGCCTTTCAGCTCAACCTTGGCGCCGATCTGGCAGTTTTCTATCGTCACCGGCGCCTCATATCCGAGCCGGCTGCCGGCTGAGATCACGGTTTTGGCGCCATAGATTCTGCATCCCGGATAGATCCTGACGTCTTGGGCCGAGATCTGGTCGATTTTGACTTCGTCACCGATATCGAGGGTCAGAGGGTTGGGAATATCCACGCCTTTTTGCAGCAGCTGGCATATCTTCTGATCGGATCGCGGCTTCAGTTCCATTTTTATTCACCTGAAAATGTTCCGGGTATAATTTGGGAGTGCTTAGCAGCTATCTCTTTGTTGGTCAACAGGATTTTGCAGGATTCCGCGCTGTTGTTCATGAGAAGGGTCATTTACGCGCTTGTGGGGACGCCTCAGTTGTTTCAAGTTTTGATTTGATCTGACCGGCAATGAAATCGACCGGTTCGCTGAAGAGCGTCTCCAGCGGGATGGACTCCAGATACCGGTCGTTCCAGGGCAGGTTGTATTCATTGATGAGATTGCGGATGTCGTTGAACCGGTATCCCAGCACCGCAATTTTTTCCGGCAGGCTCAGGGATTCATTGAAGCGGATGTGAATCAACAGCAGATTTCTGACCCCCATGCCTTCTCCAAGCAGCGGAACGATCATAATCGGCGCCCCGTCCGTTTTGCCGCGGCCCAGATAAACATGGCCCGAGCTGACAATGGTTTTCTTGGCCCCCATGAGCAGGTCGGACTTCTCCACACGCGATTTCATCTGCAGTGCAATCCCGCCCCGTTGCCGGATGGCGATGGTGGAATTGTCCTGGGGGCTTCCCTCCTGATCCAGATTGTTGACGGCGTACAGGGTGTAGCCCTGGATTTCCGAGATGGCCTGCTGGACATTTCTGATGGCCAGGATATTCTTTCCGGTGAGCCGCCTGAGCGCGACTCCCAACTCCTTCAGCAGTTCAAAAACAATGCCCTCCAAGGGTTGTTCTCTGCGGCTGGTTCCCACCGTTACCGTCTTTGCCTGATGACGGATGGCGTCGATCGGTCTTGACAGCTCATCAATGGCATGACCGAGGCAGGTATCCAGACGGTCAATCGGAGAAATGGTTTCATCCCGAAAATCCTGCCAGAAGTCTTCGAGGGGGATCTTGCCGACGACATACTTTAACAGAAGCACGAGATCGGAGATTGTGCTGACGCTGGACAGTGAAAACCCGCCGTTGGCCAGCCGCTCGTGCAAGGACGCTGAAAAATCCCTAATCATCTGGCGGAATTGCCTGTCCGCGATCTTTTCGTAAAACAAAGCCTGATGCCTTCCCGCATCGGTGACAGTCAGGTTCAGGCGGCTCCGGAACTCACGGAAAAACAGGGCCTCCTCATCTATTTTGCAGGCCGCATAATAGCCCCAGAGGTGGCCGGCCACGGTATTGAGAATGACGGGCAGCGGCATCCGGGCCCGCGGAATGGCGATCACCGAATCGGCAATGGGGTTGAAACGCCCTTCGCCTTCATCGGCAAAAACGATGACGCCCGCTTTATGCGCCTTGAAGATGGCCACGTCCTTGACGATGTCGCTCGTGACCGTTTCCGGGGCACCGGAGGCGCAGACAAGGATAAGGGGCTCCGCCGACAGATCGATGTGCTTCTTGTTTTCCACCACGTCGGAGGAGATGGTCTTGTAACAGAGTTCGCTGAGCTTGATCCGGATTTCATCGGCAGCCGCCTTGTTGGGACCGCTGCCGACAACCGCCCAGCATTTCTTCTGCCCGGCGCAATCCCGGACGGACTGACGGATATTTTCCTTCTGCTCCAGAACACGCTTCATCAACGCCGGCGCCCGTTCCAGATTTTCAAGTTCCCCGGCGATCTCTTCGTCGGACAGCGTTGCCAGCATCTGGGCGAGATAGAGGGACAGAATGTGACCAGCGACAATCTGGGAATAGAAGGCCTTCGTGGAGGCCACAGACATTTCGATATCCCGGCCGTCGCTGGTGTAAAAAACGCCGTCGGACTTGCCGGTAATATCGGACTGACGCCGGTTCACAATGGCAATGACCGCTGCGCCGCGTTCGACGGCCATGGCCACGGCGCGGTTGGTGTCGGTGGTGGTGCCGGATTGGGTGATCGGGATGACCAGGGTATCCTGCAGGTCCTCCTGCAGATGAAAGCCGCTCAGTTCAGAGGCGATTTTCGCTTCGATCTTCATGTGCGCACCCCGGAGATGCCGCTCCAGAGAGTCCGACACGGCAGCGCCCGCCACCGCCGCTGTGCCATGGCCGATGACCATCACGCGGCGGATCCCGCCGCGCCCCAGCAACAGACGGACTTTTTCCGGAATGATGTCCGGGCCGAGATTGAAACGGACCTGTTTTTCCCCATCTTTCCCAATTGTGATCCGGTACTTACCGAGCAGCGTCTTATGCACGGAAAGGGCGGATTCGCTGATCTCCTTGAGAAAAAAATGGGGGTACGTGCCGCGGTCGATATCCCGTGTCGTCATTTCGGCCTGCTGGATGTCCGCTGTCCGCCATGCCAAAGGCAAGCCGTTGTAGTAAAACGATTTTACCCCGGGAAGCCCCCCCTGAGAGTTTTGATCCAGAATCACGATCTGACCGGCGGAACCGGGATCACCGGGAATGGACGGTTGCTCGCCGTCCATCTTGATAAACGTGGACGTTTCTTCCACAAGGCCATAGAGCTCCGAAGAGAAAACATACCGGTCCGGCGTAAGGCCCACATAGATCGTCTGTCCGCTGCCTTTGAGCGCGAGAAAGGTCCGGGACGGCTCCACCGAGCTGGTCATGGCGATGGCGTGCGATCCTTCAAAATCGCAGACGGCACGCCGGAAGGACTCCGTCAGGTCGTTTCCTTCCCGAAGATATTTTTCGATCTGCAGGGGGATGATCTTGGTGTCCGTGGTCACCTCGGGAACAAAGGATTCCCGTCCGCTCTCAAACTGCTGGCGCAGAGCCTGGTAATTGTCGATATCGCCGTTGAGGACCACGCTGATCGTCCAGTCCCCTTCGCCATAGGCCGGATAGCGCCGGATGCTTTCACTGAGCGTGTGATTGTTGATGGGATGGCAGTTATCCTCGGTGATGGAACCCACCGACGCCCAGCGTGTGTGGGCCAGCGTCGTCTCAAAGGCGGCCTCTTTGGCTGCAAACTCGCGAAAGACGGCGTCTTCCGCAATAAATTTTCGTAATTCCCCGACATTCCGGCCCAGCTCGCCGATGATCGAAGCGGTTTTGTAGGTGAAGGATAAAAAGGGGCCGGCTTCCGAGCATTCTATGGCGCCGTTGATCAGGTCGCCGGCAGCCGTTCTTCGCCTGAAATCATCATGGAGCCCCCTTTCCCTGAGCCGTTCGAGGACAGCCGCAAGGTCCCGGGGGGTGGGCAGTGTAAAGGAAATCTGGATTCCCGCAGAGTCCCGTCCCCGGACTTCGAGGCGATCGAGACCGTTCAGGAGAAAATTGATTTTCCGGTATTTCCTGAAGGCTTCCGGCGCCAGATCTTCAGGCCTTTCGGAACCGGCAAGCCTTAGAATTCTGTCGATATTATCGAGAATGTCTCTCTCCAGGGCCCAATGAATATCCTTCATGCGGGTCAACCGGCTGTTGATGCTTTCCAGGTCACCCGTCGAAAAATGAGCGGCCCGGCTTTCCAGTCCGGTCTGTTCTTCCGCAAGGAAAACATTCATCTTTTTTGAGAGGGCCGTCAGCTGTGCGGCTTTGGGGGGGTCATAAAAAAGACGTTCGAAGGAAACATCCTGCTTCAAGATCGAAACACACTGTTCCAGGACGGCCAGCGCGTCCGGCCCATCCAGATACCGCCCGGATGGGATGACGCCATCCAGGATTCCTTTTATATTTCCCCGGCTGATGATTGCGAACAGGGCCTCCATGCGTTTATCCGGATCGGCAAATTCCGGTCGCCGGGCCTGTTTAATGGTCAGGATGCCTGCCAGTCCGCAACACAGGATATTGCTGCGGCAGGGAAAGAGGATCAAGGCCGGGGCGGTGACCCGTTCAGGATCGACGCCCACATAAACATTCCAACGTCTGGAAATCTTCAACAGCCGGATGCCATATTTTTTGACCATTTCGATCGAATTCATTTTAAAACTTTTCGTCTCTTTTATTGTCTTTCGGACGGATCTTCCATGGCGATGTCGGACAGGTCGTCAGGCGCATTTCGATAGCGCCTGCGACGGGATGGCGTCATCGGTCATTTTCTTCATCCAGATCCAATTTGGCCATTTTTTTCTGAAAGGTATTCCGGTTGATTCCCAGATAGGCGGCTGATGAGGATTTCACATG
>CAYXQK010000228.1:0-3729 GCA_964467445.1 uncultured Syntrophaceae bacterium | reverse complement strand
CTACACGGTCCTGTTCGGCGTCGGCCGCGCGCTGGGCTGCATGGCCAACATCACCTGGGACCGCGGCCTCGGCTACGCGATCGAGCGCCCGAAGTCGGTCACCACGGCGATGCTCGAGAAGTGGGCTGCTGAGGGCGGCCGCAAGCTGGCGTAATCGCCGCCACACGAACCATAACGACGTGACACGGGGGATGCCGCGCGGCGGCATCCCCCGTCTTCTGTACCCGCGAGGACGAGCGCCCTACCGGCAGGCCACGGCGAGAATCGTGATGTCGTCGGACTGCGGCGCGCCGGCGGAGAACTTGCGGACGGCCTCCAGCGTGGTGCGGACGATGTCAGCTGGGGCCGCGCCCGGCGACGCGCCCAGATGCGCGAGCAGGCGTTCCTCGCCGAAGAAGTCGTCGCTGGCGTTCATCGCCTCGCTCACGCCGTCGGAGAAGAGCACGAACGTGTCGCCGGGCGCCAGCGGCATCGATTCGCCCTCCACGGGGTTGAACGGCATGAGTCCGGCCGGCCGGCCCGACGACGGAAAGGCGAGCCTCGGGGGCTGGCCCGGCGACAGCACGACGAGTTGGTGGTGTCCGGCGCCTGCGGCGGTCACCTGCCGCGTGGCCAGGTCGAATACGAGGCACTGAATCGTGACGAACATGCCGCGGGGATTCTGTTCGGCCAGTTCGTCGTTCAGGCGCCTGAGAATCTCCGCGGGATCCGCGATCTGGCGGGCGAGCGTGCGCAGCACGGTCACGGCCACCGCCATGAACAGCGCCGCGGGAATGCCTTTGCCAGAGACGTCGCCCAGTGCAACGACGACGCGATCGTCGGCCGCGCGGAGAACTTCGTACAGGTCGCCGCCGACGTGTCTGGCCGGCTCGATGACAGCGCTCACCTCGAGGCTGGTGCCGCGCGTCGCAGAGGCCAGGTCGGCAGGCAGGATGCCCATCTGAATCTCACGCGCGATCCGAAGATCTCGCGCCATCGCTTCCCTGATCGCGTCGGCGTAGGCCTTCGCCTTCAGCAGCGAGCGGACGCGCGCCTGGACCTCGAGGGCCTCGAACGGCTTCGTCAGGTAGTCGTTGCCGCCCACCTCGAAGCCGCGCGCCTTGTCCGTGACGTCCTCGAGCGAGCTGAGAAACATGACCGGGATCTCCCGCGTCGCGTCGTTCGCGCGGATCTGCCGGCACACGTCGTACCCGTCGATGCCCGGGGGCATCAGGATGTCGAGCAGCACGAGGTCGGGCGGGTTCTTTTCGATGCTGCGCAGGGCGCCGGCACCGTCGAGCGCGACGCTCAGCTTGCACTGATCGCGCAGCGTGTGCACCAGCACGTCCACGTTCGCCTTCACATCGTCGACAATCAGTACGCGGCTCTCTGAGAGGTCCTTCACGGCTGCAACTCCGTCCCCGGGCTGTCGAGGAGAGCGGCAATCTCGGCCCCCGCCTCGTCGAATTGATAGTCATCCGTGAAGCCACGCGCCCTCTCGAGCGCGGCTCTCACGGGCTCAGGCAACGGCAGGGCGGCCAGCGCCGAGATGGCGCGTGCCGAGGCGTCAGGATCGCTGCTGCCAAGGGCATCCTGGATTGCCAGCAGGCCGTGCCGCAGGGCTGCGGGGTCGATCGGTGACGCCACCTGCGCCAGGACCTCCACCGGCGCGGCCGGGCGCAGCGCGCCCACCGACCGGAACACCACGGCCGCGAGGTCGTCCACGCGCCGGAACAGATCGCCCAGTCGGTTGTCCCCATGTCGCGCGGCCGTTTCGAGCGCCTTCGCGGCGTCGCGCAGCGAGTCGGCCCCGAGGTTGCCTGCCGCGCCGGCCAGCGCGTGCGCGGCCTTTGCGGCGCGATCCGTGTCTCCCGCGCCTATCGCCGCCCGCAGTTCGTCCACCGTCTTGACCTGCCCATCAGCGAACCTGACGAGCATGCGCTGCAGCGTCTCGAAGCCGATGCCCAGCCGCTTGAGGGCGCCGGCGACATCGATGCCCTCGAGTTGCGGGACACTCGCCGGCGCCGGGTCCGCCACCGGCCTGGGAACCGGCGTGGCCGGAGTCGAGGCTGCGGGGTCGTGTCGCCGGGCCGGCCCGGAGTCTCTCGCGGACTCGGGCATCCACCGGCGCAGCGTCGAGGCCAGCACGGTTCGGTCGATGGGCTTGGTGACGTAGTCGTTCATGCCCGCCGCCAGGCACGCGTCGAGGTCAGCCTTCATGGCGTTGGCCGTCATCGCGATGATCGGCAAGTCACGGAAGGCCGGATCGTCCCGTATCGCTCGCGTCGCCGCGAGGCCGTCCATCTCCGGCATCTGCATGTCCATCAGGATGCAGGCATATGCGCCCGGGCTGGCGAGCGCCATCTCGACCGCCTCGCGCCCGTTGTTGGCGACATCGAGCTCGACGCCGAGGATGGAGAGCAGTTCAGTGGCCACCATCTGGTTCGCTTCGTTGTCCTCGGCCAGCAGCGCTCTCACGCCCCGGTACTCGCGCGCGAGCGGCGCCGCGTGGTGCCGCCGCGCCGATCGCACCCCGGCGCCCTCCGCCTCCATGATGGCGTCGAAGAACGACGATGCGGTGATGGGCTTGGGCAGGAAGACGTTGACGCCGAGTTCCGCGCACCGGGCCTCCTCTTCCTTGCCGGCGTAGGCACTGATCAGCACGATTGGAAGCGATGCGAGCTCGGGCCGCTGCCGGATCCGGGCAGCCGCATCCAGCCCGTTCATCCCGGGCAGCATCCAATCCAGCACGACGAGGCCGAACGGATCGCCCTCGCGGCCGACGTTCCGGCGTTCCAGCAGCGCCAGCCCTTCCTCCGCCGATCCCACGGTGACGGCGGGCACGGCCCAGCTGCTGAGGAACATCTCGAGCAGCTCACGGCTGGTGTCGTTGTCCTCGACCACGAGGACCGGCTTCCCGCGCACATCGTCGGGCAGCTGCGGCGTGGCCGAAGCGGGATCCTCCTCCGCCACCGGTACCCTGGCCGTGAAGGTGAACGTCGTGCCGACGCCGACCGTGCTCTCGAGCGTGAGGTCGCCCCCCATCATGCGGGCCAGGCGTCGGCTGATGGCCAGCCCCAGCCCCGTGCCGCCGTACTGCCGCGACGTCGAGCTGTCGGCCTGGCTGAACGCCTGGAACAGCCTGTCCTGCTGCTCGGGCGCAATCCCGATGCCGGTGTCGCGCACCGTGCTCACGAGTTCGAGGCGGCGGTCCTCGCCGCCGGACAGGCGCGCGACGACCTTCACCGCCACCTCGCCCGCCTCCGTGAACTTGAAGGCGTTGCCGACGAGGTTGGTCAGCACCTGCCGCACGCGCAGCGCGTCACCGACGACGCGATCGGGCACATCGGGCGCCACGGTCGTGACCAGCTCCACGTGCTTCTCGACGACCTTCGCCCTGAAGGTCTCGGTGACCTCGTCGAGAACGGCGCGAATGCTGAACGGCGCCTCTTCAAGGTCGAGCTTCTCGGCCTCGATCTTCGAGAAGTCGAGGATGTCGTTGATGATCGCCAGCAGGTTCCGCGCCGAGCCGTGCGCGACGCTTACATACTGCTGCTGCCGGGGCGTCAGCGGCGTATCGAGCGCCAGCCCCGTCATGTTGATCACGGCGTTCATCGGCGTGCGGATCTCATGGCTCATCACCGCGAGGAACGCGCTCTTCGCCCGGTTGGCCGCCTCCGCCGCGGCCGTCGCGTCGGCCATCCCGGCCTGAGCGGCGGCGAGCGAGGCCACGCCTGTGTCCAGCGCGGC
>CAYXQK010000227.1:0-9649 GCA_964467445.1 uncultured Syntrophaceae bacterium | reverse complement strand
GGACCGGAAATACGAAAATGGTCGGGATGGCGCGATTTGAACGCGCGACTCCTGCGTCCCGAACGCAGTGCCCTACCAGGCTGGGCCACATCCCGACTGCGGGCACGTTATAAAATTTGTGATTGTTTGTCCACCATTATTTTAGAGTGAGCCGGAGAAAAAATCGGAGGCGCCACTGCCAATGATCATTTACGACCTTAAATGTAAGAAAAATCATGAGTTTGAGGGCTGGTTCAAAGACAGGGCGGCCTTTGAAGAGCAGAAGAAACTGGACCTGATCACCTGTCCCGTCTGCGGGGGGGTGGGTGCGGAACTTGTTCCCTCGACACCGGCCATCCTGGGTCGGGATCTGAAGACATCAGAGAAAAAGCAAAGCAGGGCGATTGCCCCTCTGAAGGCGATGCAACTGTTGAATGAGTATCTCGGGAAGAACTTTGATGACGTGGGCGAAACGTTCAGCGAGGTGGCGATGAAAATCCATCATGGTGAAGAAGAAGCCAGAAATATCAGAGGGACCACGACCCACCAGGAAGAGGAATTGCTCCGTGAAGAAGGGGTTCAGTTCTTCAAAATCCCGGTCATAAAGCTTGATAGTTGAACGCCGTATATTTTTTCATGGTGAAACAGGTTTGCATAACCGCTTCTCAAACAGTCAATCATTTTTCAAAGTTCCTGTTGAATTCGAATTATTCTAAGTTAAGGAAGAACTTTTGAAAACTTTTTCTAAAAGTATCTTGGATACGATCGGCAATACCCCTCTCATTGAGATTTCAAGGTTAAATCCAAACACAAAAGTAAAGATTTTCGCGAAGATGGAGAGTTTCAACCCCGGCGGCTCCATCAAGGACCGGGTGGCGCTTTTTATGATTGAAGGGGCGGAGAAGCGCGGTGAACTGACAAGGGGAAAGATCATTCTGGAAGCCACCAGCGGCAATACCGGCATCGGACTCGCCCTTGTTGCCGCGGCTAAAGGCTACCGGCTGTGTCTGACCATGTCCGAAGCCGCCAGCGAAGAACGGAAAAAAATACTCAAAGCCATGGGGGCCGAATTGCACTTTACACCGGCCGCCCAGGGGACAGATGGTGCAATCGAAATGGCCTATGGCCTGATGCGGGAGCATCCGGGCAGGTATTTTGGCGCTGATCAGTTTAATAATGCGGACAACGTTGCTGCCCATTATCATGGAACGGCTGAGGAAATCTGGCGTCAAACCGATGGCAGGGTGACGATGGTCGTGGCAGCTCTGGGGACGACAGGAACGGCGATGGGAGTTTCCAGGCGGCTGAAAGAATTGAATCCGCAGATCACGATCATCGGGGTCGAACCCTATCTTCAGCATAAGATTCAAGGTCTCAAAAACATGAAAGAATCTTACCAGCCCGGAATTTATGATCGGAGCCGTCTGGATGAAAAAATAAATATCCTCGATGAGGATGCCTTCGAGATGGCCCGGCGAATGGCCCGGGAAGAGGGCAAGCTCGTGGGAATGAGCTCAGGTGCGGCAATGCATGTTGCCTTGCAGAAGGCCAAGGAACTGGACGAAGGCCTGATCGTCGTCATCTGTCCGGACAGCGGTGAGCGATATCTCAGCACGGGGCTTTTTACGGATAAGGCCCAAACGACCCTGCGTCTCTTCAACACCCTGACACGGGAAAAAGAATTTTTTAAACCCATCAATACCGAGGAGGTGCGCATTCACTCCTGCGGGCCGACGGTACATGTGGTGCCGCACATTGGCAGCTACCGTCGCTTTGTTATTTCTGATATGATCCGTCGGTATCTTGAATTTAAGGGATACAACGTGCAGCATGTCATGAATATCGTCGACCTGGCAGACCGCTCCATCAAAGGCGCTGAACGCGTCGGACTCGACCTCCCTGCTTTCACCGAACGGAGCATGACTGCATTTCTGCGAGACATCGATAAGCTGAACATTAAGAAGGACAAGGATTATCCAAAGGCCAGTGAACATGTGGAGGATATGCTCAAATATGTCGAAAAGTTAATGGAACGGGGCTATGCTTACGAAAAACTGCGGTCGGTCTATTTTGATATCTCCAAGCTCCATGACTATGGCTGTTTGTCCCGTGTCGATCTTGGCAAAGTGAAGCAGGGCAGAACCGTCGAACAGGATGACTATGAAAAAGACAGCCCCGTGGATTTTACCCTCCTGAAAAGATCAACCCTGAGTGAACTGAAACGGGGCATCTATTTCAAAACCCGCTGGGGCAATGTCCGGCCCAGCTGGCATCTGGAATGCGCCGCCATCTCCCTGAAATATCTTGGTGAAACATTTGATATTCATGCCAGTGGGGCGGATATTGTTTTCCCTCATTGTGAAAATGTCATGGCCATCGGGAAGGCCGTAACGGGGAAAAGGATGGCTAATTACTGGCTGAATACGGAACTGTTGATGATTGACGGCAAGAAAATGTCCCGCTCCCTCAATAACGTGCTCACGATAGAAGATTTGGAAATGCGGGGATATCATGGACCGGAGGTACGTTTTTTTCTGTTGAGCGCCCATTATCGCAAGCCACTGAACTTTACCTTCGGTGCTCTGGACACGGCAAAAAATACGGTACGCAAGTTAAATGGGTTCATTCAGCGCCTGATCCGCTATCGCCCCGGAGAGGGCTTTTCTGACACAGACCAGTGCATCTATGATGTCAACCAGTCGTTCATTGATGCCATGGATGATGATCTGAATATTTCTGCGGCATTGGCCGCTCTTTTTGAATTTGTCAAGAAAATCAGCATCCCCCTCTCACAGTCCCGGCTAAACGAAAGAGAGAGGGACAATATTCTCGCGATGATGAAAAAAATGGAGGGTGTCCTCGGGGTGATGAATTTTGAGGAAGAGGTGATCGGCGAGGAGGTCTGGCAACTATTGCAGGAAAGAGAAGCCCTGAGGCTGGCCGGCCAGTGGAAATCATCGGATGATATCCGGGACAAACTCTTGACCATGGGCATTGAGGTTTCCGATACCCCCGAGGGAATGGTGTGGCGTTTGAAATAAAAAATAAATCTTGACAAACATCTGCATAGAATCTAAAGAGCTTAATTCGCATTAATCATGCAAGCGGGTCTGTGTTTGCTTTTTTCCAGGGGATATCGTTTTATCTGCAATGAAATTAAAGGCTTAGCGCCTAATTCCGGCTGGCGTAGCTCAACAGGTAGAGCAGCTGATTTGTAATCAGCAGGTTGCGGGTTCGAGTCCCATCGCCAGCTCCAGATGTTTGATCAGATTTTGGAGGGGTTCCCGAGTGGCCAAAGGGAGCAGACTGTAAATCTGCCGGCGTAGCCTACGGAGGTTCAAATCCCCCCCCCTCCACCACTTTTTATCCGGCCTGCGGCACAGGGTCGGGATGGAATAGGGGCCATTGGCTGTATGTTGAAGCGGGAGTAGCTCAGTGGCTAGAGCGTCAGCCTTCCAAGCTGAGGGTCGCGGGTTCGAATCCCGTTTCCCGCTCCATAACAAGATAGATAGAAGGATCTGTCATCAGCCCACGTAGCTCAGTCGGTAGAGCACATCCTTGGTAAGGATGAGGTCACCAGTTCAATCCTGGTCGTGGGCTCCATAGCATTTGAAGGGGTGATCATGCGTAATATTATCACTTTGGCTTGTACGGAATGCAAACAGAGAAATTATACAAGCACGAAGAATAAAAGGACCATGCAGAATCGTCTGGAGTTAAAAAAATTCTGCAAGTTCTGCCGGGGACATAAAGTTCACAGGGAGACCAAATAGTTCGCCCTTGCGTAAGGACAAACCGTTTGGAACAGGCCAGTAGCTCTAATGGATAGAGCGCCGGACTCCAAATCCGGATGCTGGGGGTTCGAGTCCCTCCTGGCCTGCCATATTTTCTTTTACAGCTCTGGATTAGGATTCTTAAATGGATAAACTTAAACTGATACTTGAGAAGGTCAAGCAGTTCTTGAAAGACTCAAAGACTGAGCTCAGGAAGGTTACATGGCCGACGTCGAAACAGACCTTGGCCTCAACGTCCGTCGTGATTATCGTCGTCGTGATTATCTCTGTTTTTTTGGGGGTGGTTGATTTCGGACTGAGCAAAATTATCAGAATGGCTCTGGGTTAAAGCAGATGGCTTTCAAGTGGTATGTTGTTCATACATATTCCGGTTTTGAGAACAAGGTGAAGGTTTCCCTCCAGGAGAGAATCTCTGCGGCAGCCATGCAGGATTATTTTTCGGATATTCTGATTCCTGAAGAAGACGTTGTCGAACTGGTCTCCGGTGAAAAAAAGACCTCCAAACGGAAGTTCTTTCCCGGGTACATCCTCGTCCACATGGAGATGAATGATGATACCTGGCATATCGTCAACGATACGCCGAAGGTAACCGGTTTTATCGGAGGCAAAGACAAGCCGACGCCAATTCCTGACAAAGATGTGGAAAACCTGAAGACCAGGATTGACGAGGGGACGTTGAAGCCAAAGCCGAAATTCACATTCGAAGAGGGTGATCATGTGCGGATTATCGACGGTCCCTTCACCAATTTTGATGGTGTGATCGATGATGTGAAACCTGAAAAAGGCAAGTTGAGGGTGATCGTCAGCATATTCGGCCGTTCCACGCCGGTTGAACTGGATTTTATCCAAGTCGTGCAGAATTAGCGTCGGGAACCAGGTTTAAGGATTCAGTAATCCTGTACCCTAAGCCAGTTTATTCATGTAGATAGGGGATCATTATGGCAAAGAAAATAATCGCGAACATCAAGTTGCAGATCAAGGCCGGAAAGGCGACGCCCTCGCCTCCCATCGGGCCGGCCCTGGGCCAGCACGGCGTCAATATCATGGAATTCTGCAAGGCCTACAATGCCATGA
The DNA here is from genome assembly GCA_964467445.1 of uncultured Syntrophaceae bacterium. Taxonomy (GTDB): domain Bacteria; phylum Desulfobacterota; class Syntrophia; order Syntrophales; family Fen-1087; genus JAPLJM01. Next base: position 4,802 of record CAYXQK010000227.1, on the reverse strand, counting down.
CGCAAAACCAGGAGGGGACGGTGATTCCTGTTGTGATCACGGTCTACGCGGATCGGTCCTTTACCTTTGTGACAAAAACGCCTCCTGCATCGGTTCTCCTGAAGCAGGCCGCCAAGATTGCCAAAGGTTCAGGAAATCCGAAAAAGGATAAGGTGGGGGCGGTCAGCGCAAAACAAATTCGGGAGATCGCAGAGCTGAAATATCAGGATTTAAATGCCATTGACATGGCGGGTGCAATCCGGATCGTTGAGGGAACGGCGAAATCCATGGGGATCGAAATAACGGCATAGGCGGTGGTGAGGGGGAATTCCGGAATGATCCGCAAGGGACAGCCGGGAGTGTGTTATTTAAAAATTATTTATGGGAGGAAGCCCCGTCCTGACGGCGGATCGCTTCATTTTGAGGGTTGATTATGTCCAGAAAAGGGAAGCGGATTTTAGAATCCAAGCAGAAAGTCGAATCGGGGAGGCGCTATCCCCTGAAGGAAGCCATTGAACTGGTCGTTTCGACGTCAAAGGTGAAATTTGACGAAACGGTTGACGGTGCGATCCGCCTCGGAGTCAACCCCGCGCATGCGGATCAAATGGTCCGGGGCAGTGTCGTGCTGCCTCACGGCCTTGGAAAATCTGTCCGGGTGCTTGTTTTTGCCAAGGGCGAGAAAGAAAAGGAAGCCCTGGAGGCTGGCGCCGATATCGTCGGGTCTGATGAAATTATTGAAAAAATCAAGGGAGGCTGGCTCGATTTTGACAGGGTGGTCGCGACCCCGGACATGATGGGCAGTGTCGGAAAGTTGGGAAAAATTCTCGGTCCGCGCGGATTGATGCCGAACCCCAAGGTTGGAACGGTAACCTTTGATGTGGCGAGAGCCGTCCAGGATCTCAAGGCGGGCAAAGTCGAATTCCGCGTCGAGAAGGCCGGCATTGTCCACAGCCCCCTGGGAAAGGTATCCTTTGGCGCCGAGAAGCTTCAGGAAAATACGCTTGCCCTCATCGAGACCATTGTTAAATTGAAACCGGCCTCCAGCAAGGGAAGCTACTTGAGAAGCATTTCTGTATCCACAACGATGGGACCGGGTGTCAAGATCGACCCCCTGGATGTCAGAAGTATTTAGGCGAAAATAGCGGGATATTGAGTGATTTGAGAAGTCTGAGACAGCAGGTACGCCGGTTTAAACGATGTGCATCGGCCTGCCGAGATCATCATTATTTTCCTTCGGATATAACCATGATCACAACGTCGTTTCCGGTATGCCGATCTGTTCTCCGACTTTCTTTATTTTCAGGATGGTGACAGTCAAACAATTCAGGATGTAAATAAAGGAAAGGAGGTTTTAGATTGGATCGGAAAACAAAGGAGCTGGTCGCACAGGAGCTTCATGCGAAATTAAAGGATTTCAACCTGGCGGTTCTGGCCCATTACAGCGGGTTGAATGTGGAAAAATTGACGGCCCTCAGGAATGCGCTTCGCAAGTCAGGCACCGAATTGAGAGTGGTGAAGAACACCCTCCTGAGAATCGCCTCAAAAGAGACCGACCTGAGTCTGTTGGAGGATCATTTCAAAGGTCCCATCGCGATCGCGCTCAACCGCAGCGATGTGGTGGAAACCGCAAAGGTCCTTGTTGACTTTGTCAGGAAAAATGCCGAGCTTGAAATCAAGGCAGGCATGCTGCAAGGCAAAGTCATCAGTCGGGAACAGCTCGGCGCCTTGGCCGCATTGCCCTCCCGGGAGATTCTCCTGGGCAAGCTCCTCTCTGTCTTCATCGGGGTACAGACGGGGTTGGTGAACGTACTGAGCGCCGTTCCCAGAAGTTTTGTTCAAGTTCTCGATGCCTATCGAGCAAAAAAGGAAGCAGCCTAATCTAATAGCATACAGGAAGGAATGAAGGATATGTCAAAACAGATTACGAAAGAAGACGTTGTAAAATTTATCGAAGGAATGACCGTTCTTGAACTGTCTGAGCTGGTCAAGGAACTGGAAGAGAAATTTGGCGTGTCGGCGGCAGCGCCGGTCGCAGTAGCCGCCGCCCCTGCGGGCGCTGATGCCGCAGCCGCGGCCGAGGAAAAAACAGAATTTGACGTGGTTCTCACCGGCTTTGGCGAGCAGAAAATTCAGGTGATCAAGGTGGTGCGGGCGATCACCGGCTTAGGTTTGAAAGAAGCCAAGGATCTCGTGGAGGGTATTCCGAAGGCGATAAAAGAGGCGATCTCGAAAGACGAGGCTGCCGATATCAAGAAGAAAATTGAAGAGGTTGGCGGGACCGTCGACGTGAAGTAATCCCGTTTCAATAAGTCTAAGCGCGGTGAGCCGGTCTTTTGCAAGCAGACATGGAGAGATCGAAGCCTGGGTAAAAGGGCATCCCGGTCACTCGGGACGGGCGGATAGACGAAATTAGAATATAAGGATATTATGGGCGAGCTAAGAAAAAATTTTGGCCGGATAAGGAAGATTGTTGTTGATATTCCCAATCTGATCGATATTCAGACCAAGTCTTACGAGAAATTCCTGCAAAGAGAGACAGATCCGGATAAACGCAAGAATTCCGGCCTGCAGGGTGCGTTCAAGAGCGTCTTTCCGATTTCGGATTACAGCCGCAAGTGTTCGCTTGAATTCGTAAGCTACAAGATCGGGGATGTCCGCTATGATATCAAGGAGTGTGTGCAGAAGGGGATGACCTATGCTGCGCCCCTGAAGATCGTCGTCAGGCTCGTGGTGTTTGATACCGATCCGGGTTCCGATCAGCGTCAAATCCGTGATATCAAGGAGCAGGAGATATACTTTGGCGAGATTCCCTTGATGACCGAGAACGGGACGTTCGTTGTCAACGGGACTGAACGGGTTATCGTCAGCCAACTCCACCGGTCACCGGGTATCTTTTTTGATCATGACAAAGGGAAAACCCTGGCCAGCAGCAAATTAATCTACTCGGCTCGCATCATTCCCATTCGGGGTTCCTGGCTGGATCTTGAGTTTGATTCGAAGGATATTCTCTATGTCCGCATTGACAGGAGGAGAAAAATGCCTGTCACGATTCTGCTCAAGGCGATGGGCTATGCCACGGAGCAACTCCTGAGTTACTTTTACAAAGTGGAGGCCATCACCCTGGAGGGGGATAAGCTCTACATGGCGCTCGATGATTCTGTCATCGGTGAAAAAGCACCGGAGGATATCATCGAGCCGAAGACGGGCGAGGTTGTCATAAAAAAAGGAAGAAAAATCACCAAGCCGCTTTTAAAGCGCATGGGGGAACTCAAGATCAAGCGGGTCGCGGTAAGCGACATGGATGTGCTTGGGAAAATAGTGGCTTCTGACGTGCTCGCCCCCCGGACAGGCGAAGTTCTGCTAAAATGTAATGATGAATTGACGGTTGACGGACTTGAAAAAGTACGCGAGCGGGGCATCCGCCAGATTCACATTATTTATATTGATGAAGACCGGGCCAATGCCTCCATCCGGGATACCCTCCTGACAGACCGGATCGAAACAAAGGGAGAGGCGATTATTGAAATATACCGCAGACTCCGGCCCAGCAATCCCCCGACACCGGAAACGGCCAACACCTTTTTCCGGAGTCTCTTCTTTGAACCGGAAACATATAACCTGTCCGACGTCGGCCGGGCGAAGATGAATTACAAGCTCCGCCTGGACGTGCCGACAGACGTTACCGTCCTGATGCATGAAGATATCCTGACGGCGGTCAAGTATCTGATCGATCTCAAGAATGGTGTGGCAGAATGCAATGTGGACGATATTGATCATCTGGGCAACCGGCGTGTCCGCTCCGTGGGGGAACTCATTGAAAATCAGTACCGTATCGGACTGGTCAGGATGGAACGGGCCATCAAGGAGAAAATGAGCCTGCAGGATTTAGAAACCATGATGCCCCACGATCTCATCAATGCAAAACCTGTTTCTGCTGTGGTCAATGAGTTTTTCGGGTCCTCTCAGCTATCCCAGTTCATGGATCAGACGAATCCTCTTTCGGAAATTACGCATAAGCGCCGTCTTTCGGCGCTGGGGCCTGGCGGTCTGACCCGGGAGCGGGCAGGGTTTGAAGTCCGTGATGTCCACCCCACCCATTACGGCCGTATCTGTCCGGTGGAGACGCCAGAAGGACCGAATATCGGTTTGATTGTCTCTCTGAGTACCTACGCACGGGTCAATGAATTCGGTTTTATCGAGACGCCTTACCGGATGGTTGAAAATGGACAGGTCCAGGAGGAAGTCCGTTATCTCACGGCGATTGAAGAGGAAGACTTCATCATTGCACAGGCTGATCGCCCACTGGATAAGCACGGACGGTTCATCGGCGAACTCATCTCGGCCCGAAAGGGAGGCGACTTTCTGGCCGTATTGCCCGAAGAGATCAGCATGATGGACGTATCGCCCAATCAGCTGGTCAGCGTCGCGGCCACCCTGATTCCCTTTCTTGAGCATGATGATGCCAACCGGGCGCTTATGGGATCCAATATGCAGCGCCAGGCCGTACCCCTGATGAAACCCGCTGTTCCGCTTGTTGGTACAGGGATGGAATCCATTGTAGCGAGGGATTCCGGTGCAGTTGTCGTCGGCAAGCGATCAGGCGTGGTGGAGAGCATTGATGCATCACGGATTGTCGTTAAGTCCGACGGCGCCGAGCAGGACGGACTGGATATCGGCGTTGATATTTACAACCTGATCAAATACCAGCGTTCCAATCAGGACACCTGCTTTAACCAAAAACCGATTGTAAACAAGGGGGATCGGATCAAGAAGGGTGACATTATTGCGGACGGACCGGCTACGGACAATGGCGAACTGGCGCT
>CAYXQK010000226.1:0-5632 GCA_964467445.1 uncultured Syntrophaceae bacterium | reverse complement strand
CCAGCCGGACCAGCGATGTCGCCGGTGACGGAACCACGACCGCGACGATTCTGGCCCAGGCCATTTACCGGGAAGGCGCCAAGACGGTGGCCGCCGGCAGCAACCCCATGGATCTGAAGCGCGGCATCGAGAAGGCCGTGGATGTTGTCGTTGCCGAACTGAAAAAGCTCAGCAAACCGACCAAGGACCAGAGGGAAATCGCACAGGTCGGCACCATTTCCGCCAACAATGATGAAGCCATCGGCGGGATTATCGCCGAGGCCATGGGCAAGGTCGGCAAGGAAGGCGTCATTACCGTGGAAGAGGCCAAGGGTCTGGAGACGGAACTGGAGATCGTGGAAGGCATGCAGTTCGACCGCGGATACCTTTCCCCCTATTTTGTGACCAACGCCGAAAAAATGGAAGTCAACCTGGAGGACTGCTTTATCCTCATCAATGAGAAAAAAATCAGCAGCATGAAAGACCTCCTCCCCGTTCTCGAGCAGATCGCCAAGATGGGCAAACCCCTCCTGATCATCGCGGAAGACGTCGAAGGCGAAGCGCTGGCGACCCTTGTGGTGAACAAGCTGCGCGGGACCCTCCATGTGGCGGCCGTGAAAGCCCCCGGATTCGGCGACCGCAGAAAGGCCATGCTGGAGGACATCGCGATCCTCACGGGCGGCAAGATGATTTCCGAAGACATGGGCTACAAGCTGGAAAATACCCGTGTGGAAGATTTGGGTCGCGCCAAGCGGATCACGATTGACAAGGACAACACCACCATCATCGACGGCGCCGGCAAGCGGGCCGAGCTTGAAGGCCGCGTGAAACAGATCCGCGCCCAGGTCGAGGAGACCACCTCAGACTATGACCGGGAAAAACTCCAGGAAAGACTGGCGAAACTCGTCGGCGGCGTGGCCGTGATCAAGGTCGGTGCGGCAACGGAAACGGAAATGAAAGAGAAGAAGGCCCGAGTTGAGGATGCCCTCAATGCGACCCGCGCGGCCGTAGAGGAAGGGATCGTTCCCGGCGGCGGTGTAGCCTATCTTCGTTGCCTGCCGGCCCTTGAGAAGATGAAGCTTGAGGGGGATCAGCAGGTGGGTGTGGCCATCGTCAAGAAGGCGCTCGAAGAGCCGATCAAGATGATCGCCGCCAATGCCGGCATGGAAGGCAGCATCGTTGTAGAGAAGGTTAAGGAAAAGAAGGGCGCCTTCGGGTTCAACGCCCGGACGGATCAGTATGAAGATATGATCGCTGCGGGCGTCATCGATCCCACCAAGGTGGCCCGTTTTGCCCTGCAGAATGCCGCGTCGGTAGCAGCTCTCATGCTGACGACCCAGTGCATGATCGCCGACAAACCCGAAGAGAAGGGTGCGGGCGGCGGTATGCCCTCGATGCCTCCCGGCGGCGGCGGTTACCCCGGCATGATGTAAGATTGCTTCAGATATAACCCGTTATGCAATGAGCCCCCTGCCGATTCCGGCAGGGGGTTTTTTTATTTGAAATGGGGCCTTCTCTGTGGTAGCCTGCCAAATCCGTAAACAAATGTTAAGGAGCCTCCTATGGACTATAAAGAAAGCTTGAATCTTCCGAAAACCGATTTTCCCATGAAAGCCAATCTCGCCAAGAAAGAGCCGGAGATGCTCAAACTGTGGGAGGAGATGAACATATATCGTAAAATCCGGGAGGTTTCAAAGGGTCACGTGACTTACATCCTGCACGACGGCCCCCCCTATGCCAACGGCAACATCCATCTTGGGACGGCGCTCAACAAGATCATCAAGGACATGGTGATCAAGGCCAAGAACATGACGGGCTTTGACAGCGTTTATGTGCCCGGCTGGGACTGCCACGGTCTGCCCATCGAACATCAGGTCGACAAGGAACTGGGCGAGAAGAAGAACGACCTGTCCCAGGCGGATAAGCGGCGCTTCTGCCGGAAATACGCGGAAAAATTTGTGGATATCCAACGGGAACAGTTCAAGCGCCTCGGCGTCTTCGGCGATTGGGAGCATCCCTATCTGACGATGACCTATGAGTATGAGGCGGTTACCGTGGCCGAATTCGGGAAGCTCTTCCTGAACGGCAGCGTCTATAAGGGGAAGAAGCCCGTTTACTGGTGCGCCACCTGCAAAACGGCCCTGGCCGAAGCGGAGGTGGAATATGCGAACCACCAGACGCCGTCGATTTATGTCAAATTCCCCATGATTTCGGATATCGCGGCCGTCCGCCCGAAACTGGCCGGGAAAAAAGTTAATGTCATGATCTGGACGACGACGCCTTGGACGATCCCGGCAAACCTCGCCATTGCCTTCCACAAGGACTTTATCTACGCGGCGGTCGAAGTGGAATCAGAGGTGTTGATTCTCGCGAAAGACCTGCTGGATTACTGCCTCGACGCCTTCGGCTATCGCGGAAAACCATACGAAATCGTTGACGAATTTCCCGGTGAAGTCATGGAGGGGCTCAAATGCCGCCATCCGCTGGTCGACCGTGAGAGCGTGCTGATTCTGGCCCCCTTTGTCACGCTGGAGGCCGGCACCGGCTGCGTTCATATTGCCCCGGGGCACGGCCAGGAGGACTATGAAATTGGGATGCAGTACGGCCTGGACAATTACGCCCCTGTGGACGAGGACGGCAGGTTCACACCCGATGTTGAGGAGTTTGCGGGACAGTTCGTCTTTGACGCCAATGGCGCGATCAACAATAAGCTAAAGGAAATCGGCGCATTGATGGGCCTCATGGATATGGAACATTCCTATCCCCACTGCTGGCGCTGCAAGCAGCCGATTATTTTCCGCTCTACGGAACAGTGGTTCATCTCCATGGAGAAAAACGATCTGAGAAAAAACGCCTTGCGGGCGATCGAAGGGGTCCAGTGGATTCCCGCCTGGGGACGCGACCGGATCTACGGCATGGTGGAAAACCGGCCGGACTGGTGCATCTCTCGCCAGCGCCTCTGGGGCGTTCCAATTACCATCTTCTACTGCGGCCAATGCGGCCGGGAGCTGATGACCCAGCCCATGGTAGATCTTATTGTGGCGCTGGTCCGCCAGCACGGCGCCGACGTGTGGTTTGAACGGGATGCCAAAGATCTGATGCCGGCCGGAACGCTCTGTCCGCATTGCCGGCATGATACGTTCAAGAAAGAGACGAATATTCTGGACGTGTGGTTTGATTCCGGCGTCAGCCACGCCGCCGTCCTGGAAACCTGGCCCGATCACCGGTCGCCGTCAGATATGTATCTCGAGGGGAGCGATCAGCATCGGGGCTGGTTCCACTCTTCGCTGCTGGAGTCCGTGGGCACGCGCAACCGGGCGCCCTATAAGAGCGTCCTCACGCACGGGTTTGTCGTGGACGGCGAGGGCAAGAAGATGTCCAAATCGGTGGGGAATGTGATTGATTCACAGGAGATTATTGATCAGTACGGGGCGGAGATCCTGCGGCTCTGGGTGGCCGCCGAGGATTACACCATGGATATCCGGATTTCCGATGAGATTCTCAAAAGACTCGTGGAGGCCTACCGCCGGATCCGCAATACGAGCCGTTATATTCTGGGGAATCTCTATGATTTTGATTGTCAGCGGGATTCGGTGGCGCCCGAAGACATGGAAGAGATTGACCGTTGGGCCCTGCACCGGCTTCAGGAGGTGATCAAGCGTGTCCGCGACGCCTATGACAAGTATCAGTTCCATGTCGTTTACTACACCCTTTATAATTTCTGTACCGTTGATCTGAGCGCTCTTTATCTCGATGTGCTCAAGGACCGTCTCTATACGGCCAAGGCGGCTTCAAAGGCGCGGCGATCGGGCCAGACGGCCATGTACCTCATTCTGGAGGCCATGACCCGGCTGCTGGCGCCGATGCTGACCTTTACCATGGAAGAGATCTGGGCAGCCTTGCCGGCTTACGCCGGAAAAGTGGCGAGCGTCCATCTGACCCAATTTCCGGCGGTCAATGAAGCGTTCCTGAATCCCGATTTGTCAGAACGCTGGAAGACCCTCATTGCCGTCAAAGGTGAAATTTCCAAGGCCATTGAAATCGCAAGGAAAAACAAAGTTGTGGGGCATCCCCTGGATGCCGCCGTCGCGGTTTGTCCGCCGGAAAAACTCCGGTCTCTTCTGGATACGCACCTCGAGGATCTCCGGGCGCTGCTGATCGTGTCGCAGGTCCGTCTCGTGCCGAAGGATCAGATTCCGGAGCCCTATCAGAGCGCCGAGATTGAGGGTCTTTCAGTCGGCGTTTCCAAAGCCGGCGGCAAGAAGTGCAATCGTTGCTGGATCTACAGCGAGGATGTCGGGATGAATCCTGAACATCCGACGGTTTGCGAAAGGTGCCTGACAAATCTTGACGACATCGTAAAAAGTCCATAGGCTGTGTTGCGCTTCATCCTTCGTCATTGCGGCGTACGACACAGTACGCCTCGTTCCTCAGGATTCGCACACCTCGCCTCTGGCGTTTTTTACTTCGTCGTCCGACTTGTAACTTTTTACGAGAACGAGGGCGTCAATCTTGAATAACAAGTACCTGCTGCTTGGCGTGACGACCGGCTTGATACTCCTTCTCGATCAGATCACCAAGTTTTATGTCGATTCGTCGATGCGGCTGCATGAATCCATCCCTGTCATTCAGGGATTTTTCAGCATCACCTATGTCCGCAATCCCGGGGCGGCCTTCGGCTTTCTGGCCGGCGCCTCGCCGCTGTTCCGTTCCATCTTTTTCGTCGCCGTTACAGGCCTGGCGGTCATCCTGGCCGTGCATTATATCTGGAAAAGCAGGGCCGAGGAGCCGTTTCTGACCTTCGCCCTCTCGCTGATTCTGTCCGGCGCCGTCGGCAATCTGATTGACCGGGTTCGTTTAGGGGAAGTGATTGACTTTCTGGATGTTTACATCGGCTCCACCCACTGGCCGGCCTTCAATGTGGCCGACTCGGCCATTTCCGTCGGCGCGGTCATCCTGTTTATCGAACTCACGAGACGCGGCAATGAAAGCCAGACCGACTCCAGGGGATCATAGCCATGAATATCCGGATTCATCTGCGTACTTTTCTCGACAGGCTGCTCTCACCGGCACGGATTTTCATTTTCAGTTTTGCCGTTGTGATTCTGGTAGGGGCGTTTTTGCTATGGCTGCCCTTTTCCGCCGGCCGGGGACCGCTCACTTTTGTGGATGCCCTTTTCACTTCGGCCTCGGCGGTGTGCGTCACCGGTCTGAGCACGATTAACATCGGCACGGATCTCTCTTTCACCGGCCAGGTCATCAGCCTTTTTCTATTTCAGATCGGCGGTCTGGGGATTGTCACCTTTTCCGTCGTGTTCTTCGGGATGATGGGCCGCGGGGTTTCCTTCAAAGGACGGGAAATCATGCAATCAACATTCCTGCATACGCCGCGCCACGATTTTATCGTCATTGCCAAGTGGGTTCTATTGTCAACACTTCTCATTGAAGGGATCGGTACGTGTCTGCTGTTTGTCCGTTTTTCTCAGGAATTTCCCCCGGCGCATGCCTTTTATCAGGCCCTTTATCACGCCGTATCGGCCTTCAACAACTGCGGTTATTCTCTGTTCAGTGATAGTTTGATGATGTATCAGTCCGATGTCATCGTCAATCTGACGGTGGGTGGACTGATTATTCTGGGGGGGATCGGGTTTAT
>CAYXQK010000225.1:0-4156 GCA_964467445.1 uncultured Syntrophaceae bacterium | reverse complement strand
CTGTGCATCATAGGGCACCTTTCCGGGGGGCAATTCTCCCTGGGAGCAATCAGGAAAAAAACAAGCACCAACCCAAAAAAAGGAGAAACTTCTATTCATCGTAAGTTACATTCTTTGCTGATTTAAGAAAAATCCAGCTAACACTGAAGCCGCTCATTATGGAGGTATTGGTTTTCACAAGCGGGCTGTCTGCAAATGCAGCACCTTGAAGAAAATCAGCACTAACGAAGGTACTGAAAATAAATTGCTTATATTTTTTACTTAAACCTATTGTCAGCGTCGAACCGCTATAGCCGCCACCTGCGGAATATGCAGGACGTGCAGCAGTCGCGTAAACCGGATTGACAGTATAAAAATAAGCATGATAGCCGCTGTCGGCAAACATCGGTCCCGCTGAGATTCCTAAATTTAAACCCGTTTGAGGGATTACCTCTTTCTTTTCAAAATTGATTCGTGGACTGAACACCCACCCTTCTCCACGCACAGAAGAAAAATCTGTAGAGAAAAAAGCACGCACAGGCAAAGCCATGCTTAATTTATATTGTTGTTCTTTGTTTTCCATAAGCTTTATTCTTAGGGCTGGACCTAATTCAAAGGTTGGATCCAAATCCGGCATGCCGGCACGGGCGTAGTTATCGGAACTCTTTACCGGGACAGCACCGTAGCCACTAAAATCTAATGTAACCCTTTCCGTTTTAAAAATCCGCCCGGAAATACGCTGCTCTTCTACTTTTAGAATACCACCTCGATAAACAACATAAGGATAAGGAAGAAAATAAGATCGGATCTTATCTGAGCCGCGATAATCGGGCATTTGGAGAAAGCCTAGCCCCACCCCTAATTCCCAGAGAGGCTTTTCTGCGCATATGGCAATTTTAGGAATTAAAAGGCATACCAACGACACGATCAGTAATAAACTGTGACGAATGACCATGTTATTACTCCTTAAGGATCTTCGATAAAAAACACTTATTGATTAACGACCGAGTGCTTGCATATTGAAGAAGGTATCTCCGGAACACGAAGACCAACAAATACATCCCCTTCACTCGGATGAAACCATTACAGCTTCTTTATCCATTATCGACGGAATAAAATCCATTGATTTTTTTTGAAAAAAAGGATCACCTTCCGACGAGGCCGCAATACGGATGAAGACGATTCTATCCAAACTTTTTCAATAAGAAAATTTATCCAAGAATGGAGGATACAGACATGAAAGTTCTGGTGGAAAAAAAGGATGTGATCTGCACGGTCATCATCAATAGACCCGAGAGCAGAAATGCCGTAGACCGGGAAACAGCGGCACAACTTGTCGAGGCCTTCGAAGATTTTGAGCGGGACAACAGCCTGCTTGCGGCCGTGTTGTATGGTGAAGGGGGTAACTTTTGCGCCGGAGCTGATCTCAAAGCCATATCCCGAGGTGATCTGAACGCAGTCAACAACCTTGATGCCGACATGTCCAAGCCAGGTCCGATGGGTCCAAGTCGAATGAGAACCTCCAAGCCTGTCATTGCGGCCGTATCCGGTTATGCCGTAGCGGGAGGATTGGAGCTGGCTTGCTGGTGTGACCTGCGGGTCGCGGAGCGGGACGCCGTTTTCGGGGTCTTTTGCCGGCGCTATGGTGTCCCTCTCATCGATGGCGGTACGCAACGCCTCCCCCGATTGATTGGGATGAGCCGCGCGTTAGACATGATTCTCACCGGCCGCCCTGTGAGCGGTGAGGAAGCCCTTGTCATGGGACTTGCCAACCGACTCGTTGAACGGGGAAAAGCGAGAGAAGCAGCGGAAGCATTGGCTTTTCAGATCGCTGCCTACCCCCAGACATGCATGCGCAGTGACCGTCAGTCCGTACATAGGGGCTTTGATCTGTCGATGGATGAGGCAATGGATCTGGAGTTTCGCCTGGGTATGGAGGTGATTGCTGCGGGTGAGCTGCAGGCAGGGGTGAAGAAGTTTTCGCAGGGAATAGGGAAACACGGTCGTTTTTAGAATAGGCTCTCAAGCCGTCGCACCTTTTCGTTTTGTTTTTTACCCGGAATCGTGTACCGTTATCCGTCTTTCGCTCAGAACATTTAAAAACGTCCGATATCATGCAGGACGTTGGTGTTGACGCACATTATTTCTTCCCGGCAGGAGAGGACATGAAGGATGTTTCTTTGGGTCAGAAAATAAAGGACGTGGCGGCGATGATTGTCGCGGCCCGAAGGGTGGTGGTTTTTACCGGCGCCGGGGTGAGCACGGAATCCGGCATTCCCGATTTCCGCAGCCCGGGCGGGATCTGGACGAAATTCGATCCGGAAGATTTTACGATTGAACGATTTCTTTACAGCGCGGAAACAAGAAAGAAGCAATGGCGTATCCTCATGGAGGGAGGGCTCTTCGCACAGGCCGAACCGAACCGCGCCCATCTGGCCATTGCCGAGCTGGAAAGGCTGGGCAAACTGACTTGTGTGATCACGCAGAACATCGATAACTTGCACCAGAAGGCAGGCAACGATCCGAAAAAGGTTTATGAGCTGCACGGCAATATGAACTGGCTCAGGTGCCTGGACTGCCATGAAGCCTATCGTCTTGAGGATATCCTGGCGAAGCCCCTGCCGGCGGACGACGTCCCGGCTTGCGAGCGTTGCCGGGGCATCCTGAAACCCGATGTCGTCTTTTTCGGAGAATCCCTGCCCCCGGAAACCCTCTCCCAGGCCACGCATCATGCCTGCAACTGCGATCTGCTCATGGTCGTCGGATCGTCGCTCGTGGTTTATCCGGCGGCCTATATGCCGATGTACGCCAAAAACGCCGGGGCGAGACTCGTGATCATCAATCGGGACGACACCCCTTATGACGGCAGTGCCGATGTGGTCATCAACCATTCGGCGGGGGAGGCGATGTCCGGGATTCTGGAAATGGTCAAGACGCGATCCGCAACCTCATGACCGGGGACTTAAAGGGTTGCTCATCATGAAAGACAACAATGTGCCTGATCCTTTTTTCCTATAAACAGCACCCTGTTTACCCGCTTGTATTTGCGGCGAATCGGGATGAATTTTATGATCGGCCGTCGGCGCCGGCGTCATTCTGGGAAGACAGGCCCGATCTGCTGGCCGGCCGCGACCTCAAGGAGGGCGGCACATGGTTGGGAATCACCCGAGGGGGCAGGATGGCGGCGCTGACCAACTTCCGCGATCCCGCTTCCGTTAAATTGCAGGCCCCATCGCGCGGCTGGCTGGTCAGGGATTATCTCTGCTCTCAGGAAGATGCCGATGCCTATTTGAAAAAACTGGAAAAACAGGCGGATCAATATAATGGGTTCAGCGTGATTCTGGGGGATCCGTCTCACCTGTATTATTTTTCCAACCGGCACGGGACGATTGAATTAACGCCCGGTCTGTACGGTCTGAGCAACAGTCTGCTCAATACCCCCTGGTCAAAGGTCGAAAGGGGGAAACAGCGGCTTGGCGCACTCCTGTCGCAAACCGGCGACCCCCTCCCGGAGGACCTGTTCTCCATCCTGAAGGATCAGACCCGGCCTGAGGACCGGCAATTGCCCGATACGGGCATCGGTCTGGAATGGGAACGGATTCTGTCTTCGATGTTCATCACAAGCCCCATCTACGGCACCCGTTCCTCAAGTCTGCTGCTGGTCGATCGTCAGCGGCGTGTCACGTTTGTGGAACGGATTTACAACGGCGGGTCCGAGCCCTGGGTGACGGCGAAATTTCAGTTCGGAATCGCAGGGAATGCGCGTCATGTCGAAACGTGAATATCCGGACCGTCCCGTCGTCGGAGTCGGTGCGGTGGTGATCCGGGACGGTAAAATTCTATTGGTCAAACGCGGTGTTGCACCGAGCAAAGGATTATGGGCGATCCCGGGCGGCTCCCTCGAACTGGGCGAAACCCTCCAGCAGGCGGCGGAGCGGGAAATTCTCGAAGAGACGGGCGTGACGATCCGGGCGCGGGAACCCATCTATGCTTTTGATTTTTTCGAACGGAAGAAGGACGGCCGCATCCGGTTCCATTTTGTGATCGTCGATGTTGCCGCCGATTATATCAGCGGCGATGCGAAGGGCGCTGACGATGCCCTCGACGCCCGCTGGCTGGCGCCGGCGGATCTCGATCCTCTGCCGGTTTCGCAAAATACGATAAGGCTATTGCAGGC
>CAYXQK010000224.1:0-2523 GCA_964467445.1 uncultured Syntrophaceae bacterium | reverse complement strand
AGCTTTGTGCGCCTCGTATCCTTCAATTAATTTTAAAGAGGTTGGAACGCCAAGGCTGATGTACTGTTGTGCTGCGGATGGCAAAACAAAAAATACGGTAAGTAAAAGACTGACTGATAAAAGAAAAACCCTTTTCATAATAACACCCCCTGTTTTAATTGTTTCTTAAACGGTTTACAATGTCACATTTTGTATCACATTTCCCCCACGGCTATTTTTGGTTATGCTATCATTTCAGCATTACATGAGCAATAAAAGTGCCATGACAGGAAATTCAATCTGACATTGTGTTTAAAGAGAATGAGGCTTCCCGGAATACAATGGTAATATGTAACATAATTAAACAAAATGTATAGAAATTAGCCAATAAAGTGTATTAAAATAAGCCAGTGGTGAAATTTTACCATGAAACATGCTCGCAGCTGATTAGCATGCCTGGCCATCGTCCTGTAAAGACAACCGGCTTGTGGATAAAATGAATTTGGAATGGGATATGTTTGGAATATAACATGCATACAGCTCAAACTATTAAGGATATAAGCTTATGCAAAAGAGGATAAATAGAAGCTTCGTGCATTATCCGGTCTGCGCGAATGCTCGGAATAGTGGGCCAAAAAGGTCAGAGAACAGGCGATGGAAGAGGCGTGGTTTCCTTCGAAAAGGATTGTCAGGTTCCGAGATTTTTTTCGAAAATGCCGACAATGCGATTGGTCTTACAGAGCGCAGACAGACTGAAGGAGCGCTCCGAGAATCAAAGAATAAATTCAGGGATTTATCCGAAAAATCACTCGTTGGCGTATATCTGATACAGGATGGGTTATTTAAATACGTCAATCCGAAACTTGCTGAGATATTTGGCTACACAACTGATACGCTGATTGACAAAAGAGGGCCTGAGGATGTGGTATGGCCTCAGGACTGGCCTTTGGTAAAGAAGAATATACGGCGCAGATTAGGCGGGGAGATAGAATCTATCCATTACGAATTCAGGGGTATCACGAGCAATCAGGAAGTCAGATACATCGAGGTATACGGATCCCGCACAAAATATAAAGGAAGACCTGCCCTAATCGGCACCCTTCTTGATGTTACCGAGAGAAAAAGGGCAGAGGAGTTACTCAAAGATGCAGAGCAAAAGTACCGCAGCATATTTGAAAATGCTGTTGAGGGAATCTTCCAGAGTACCCCGGCGGGAAAGTTAATGTCCGCCAATCCGGCATTTGCTAAGATGCTGGGATATGACTCACCGGAGGAGTGCATCGCTTTAATTACCGATATTGGCTACCAACTCTATAGTGATCCTGGGGTACGGGAAGAGTTTGCGAGGAAAGTCGAAGTGAACGGGTTGCTGAGAGGATTTGAATGCGAGCTACATAAAAAAAATGGGTACAGAATATGGGTATCGATGAATGCCCATGGCGTCCGTGACATAGACAACAGGATTTTATATTATGAGGGGACCCTCGAAGATATTACGGAAAAGAAGAAAGTAGAGCACGAGTTCGACCGCCTTCACCAGTTCAACAAGGCAATTATTGAAAATGCACCTGTGGCAATTTTTACCATCGACATGAATGGAAAGTTCATGAGTGTGAACCCTGCTCTGGCAACTCTTTCCGGATTAGGACTTGAGGTTGAAGAGAAACTTGTGGGATTTAACTGGCTCCAGAACCCTTTCACGGTAAGGTGTGGTCTTGCGGAATACATAAGAAAGGGTCTCGAAGGTGAACCTTTTCAACTCTGGGATTTTGCTTTTATGACCTACAGGGGCGACAGGAACATCTTTATAAATTTTAAGGGTGTTCCCCTTAAAGGAAAAGAAGGCGATATCGAGGGACTTCTCTGCATTATTGAAGAAACGACGGAACGCGTGATGACCAGGGCGAAACTTATGCAGGAGGTAAAGATGTCAGCAATTGGAAGGCTAGCTGCAGGGATAGCCCATGAGCTGAATAACCCTCTTGGCACGTTGGTGGCATACGCCGAGCGTGCATCTAATTATCTCGAATCAGTCAGTAAAGATTTTCCCAAACATTTTGCTCTTGAGAAGCTTAGGGGCTACCTGAACATTATAGACGAGGAAGCTTTCCGGTGTAAGAGGGTGGTATCTGATATCCTCAGCGTCCCCAAAAAAGAAGGAATGGAGATCATTCAAGTAGATATTGAACGGATCCTTGACAAGATACTTGAACGATTGAGTGTTGATAATACCAACCTGACGGTCGCAAGGGAAGCAACAGTTTCCTTGCCGAGTATTTTAGGCGATTCGAGAGTCCTACGGCAAGTATTTGTAAATCTTATTAACAACGCCGTTGATGCCCTCGAAGGGAGAATGGATGCAAAGCTATGGATACGAACCGCACTTAAGGATGACATGGTAATCATAGAAGTTGAGGACAATGGAATTGGTATCCCGGATACTATTATTGATAAGATTTTTGAACCATTATTTACAACCAAAGAGTCCAAGAAAGGGATCGGTCTTGGGTTGTCATTATGCCATGATTTTGTTAAAAGCATGGA
>CAYXQK010000223.1:0-5684 GCA_964467445.1 uncultured Syntrophaceae bacterium | reverse complement strand
ACCGATGGAGCCCCGGCCGGCGGTCAAAAAGGTGAATGACAAGGAGATGCCTGAAAAAACGGTGGTGGAGGGGGTCCGGGCGGAGCGGGCGCAGGATGCGGGAACGGATGCCGCCGTGTCGCTGCATCTGCCGTCTTTGGAAAATGTGGGTGTGGGACAGATCGCGTCCCGCGCTGAGCCGCCGCGAAATCTGCTCCATACCGGGTTACAGGGAGGATCGGGGAGTACGCAGGCCGGGCAGATGATTCTACCACGTTATCTGAACGCAGCGCGTCCCGCCTATCCGCTCATGGCGCGCATGAGAGGCTATGAAGGCATGGTTGTGCTTGCGGTGGAAGTGCTGACAGACGGCCGCCCCGGCGAGGTCCGGATCAAGAAATCATCCGGTTATGCGCTGCTGGATCAATCGGCCCTGAATGCCGTCAGGGCATGGCGGTTTGAACCGGCCAGAAAAATGGATACCCCCCTGGTCATGACGGTGGATATTCCCGTCCGGTTCTCTTTGAGTGAACCAGGTTAGGCGTTCTTCAAGGACTATTTTTGATTTCCAGGGGTAAACCGCAGACCATCAGAATGACCCGGTCGGCGTCGGCCGCCATGATCTGGTTGCACCGTCCGGCAAGGTCCCGATAGCGTCTGGACAGGGAATTGTCGGGAACGATGCCCATCCCCACTTCATTGGCGATGAAAATCACGTCTCCCGGAAGCTCCGCACAAACCGAGAGGACATCCGCGCATAACCGGGCGATATCGTCCTCCGTCACATCCTGCGCCTGCCCTTCCGCCTGATAGAGGAGATTATTGATCCAAAGGGTCAAGCAGTCAATGAGGCGCACAGAACTTTCCCGCGTCCCGCGCAGGGCGCCGGCAAGATCGATGGGTTCCTCGATCGTCTGCCAGTGGGATGCGTGTCGTTGCGCCCGGTGCTTTTGAATCCGGGCGGCCATTTCCTCGTCCACCACCGGGCAGGTGGCAATGTAAACCCTCGGTCCGGCGATGGATTCAGCCAGTGCCTGTCCATGGGCGCTCTTGCCGCTGCGGCTGCCGCCGGTGATGAAGATGATCCTGGCCATGCGCGAGGCCTCCCTGATTGTAGCGATTCAATTTCCTTGCCTATCGTCCGGCGCTGATGATAATCATAGAGACGGAAGGGTTGTCAAGCAGATACGGCTTTTATCATGAAAGCTTTGCATAACCGCTGAAAAATGGTTCGCAAGCGGCGAATCAAAGATTTTTCGACTTTCCAGAAATTATATTAACTTATTGAATTCAATCACATTTAAATATTATGATCTCTTTAGCGAAAAAGATTTTGAGCCGCGGCGAAGCCTTTTTTCAAAGGCCTCATCCTATAAACAAGGTTGACATCATGAATCATGTTTTGGTTGTGCTGTGTGTTTGGATCTTTCTGGCCGGCCCCGCCGTGGCCCAAACGCCGGAACGGATCATATCGCTTGCGCCCAATCTTACGGAGATCCTCTATGACCTGGGGCTCGGCGAGCGGGTGATCGCCGTGAGCCGTTACTGCAACTACCCGCCGGCGGTCAAGGCGAAGCCCAAGATCGGCGGCATGTCCAACCCCTCGCTGGAGGCGATTATCGCGATGAGGCCGGAGATGGTTGTTTTGACCGACGACGGCAATCCCCGTGCAATAGAACGCAAACTCCGGCAGCTGGGTGTCCGCACCCATGTCTTCCGGGCGAAACGGCTGGCGGATCTTCCTCGCGAAATCAGGGCATTGGGGACAGCCCTCGGTGTTCATGGTCTCGCTGATCGGCGTGCCGCACGGATCGAAAGCGTTATCCGCCGACATGCTGAAAAAACGCAGTCCTCTGCCGGACATCCGCCGCAGAAAGTCCTGTTCGTCGTTCAACCGGACCCGCTGATCGTCGCCGGCCCCGGCACGGCCATTGATGATGTGCTGAAACTGCTCGGACTGCAGAATATCGCCGCGGATGCGAAGACGCAATACCCGAGGTATTCTCTTGAGGAGGTCATCCGGCAATCTCCCGACATCATTTTCATGGGAATGATGCAGGATGTCGTCATGGACCAGTCCCGCCGTTTGCTGGGCAGGTTGAGCCAGGTTGAGGCCGTCCGTCTCGGCCGGGTCCATTATATCGGCGATCCCCTTTTCCGTCTCGGTCCGCGGATCACCGAAGGGATCGCCGAGGTTGCCGGAATGGCGGAAAAAACGGAGAAATAGATGATGCCGCGCAATCTGGTCAATTTGACGTTTTAAGAGCTTTGCATAACCGGCGAAAAATGGTTCGCAAGTGGCGAAGCCATTTTTCAAAGGTCTCGTTTTATGAAGCTGCCATGACCATTACGCGGCGGCCGATTTCAGAATCTCTCCGCGCAGGCTGATGATCACGACGTTCAGGGGGATTTCCTGACCGGACTGGACCATGGCCGTCCGGATGATTGCCGGCAGGCCCTGGCAGCAGGGAACCTCCATGACCAGAACGGTCACGCTCTTGATCGGATTCTGACGGAAGATCTGCGTGAATTTTTCCACATAGGCCGGGACGTCATCGAATTTCGGGCACCCCATGAGCACCGCCTTTCCCGCCAGAAAATCCTGATGAAATCCCGCATAGGCCACGGGAGTGCAATCTGCGGCGATCAGCAGATGGGCATTCTTCAGGAAAGGCGCCGTCGGCGGTACCAGGCGGATCTGCACAGGCCAGTGCGACAGCGCCGAATCAGGATGATCCTGCGCGACCGGCGGCCCGGCTTTTTCGCAGGCGTTTGCCGAAGGAAAGACCTGTACCAGCGTGGACGAGCACCCGCAGGGCATGGCCGGTGCGGACGGCAGCAGGACCGGCTTGAGATCCTTCACATGCGCCTCTGCGGCTTCCATGTCGAAGGCTTCCACTTCCGCCTCGATCATGGTCAGGGCGTCCTGGGGACATTCTCCAAGACAGGCGCCGAGGCCGTCGCAATACTTCTCGGCCACCAGCCGGGCCTTGCCGTCGATCATCACGATGGCGCCCTCGGCGCAGGCGGGGATGCAGAGGCCACAGCCGTTGCATTTTTCTTCGTCGATCCGGATGATTTTTCTTTTAATTTTCATTGCTACCCCCTTTTCTCATTTGTCTTTGGCCCTAATATATGCACTTTCCGGAAATCTGCTTTAACGGCTGCGTAATAAATCCGGATTCATGGAAAATACCGGAAAGCCGGGGAAAATACACATTGACAAAACGCAACGGCGTGCATACTTATACGCCATATTAACAGGCGAAGCGCCGCCGGCGCCGCCGCAGAGGGAGGAAAAAATGTTTGAAGTAACAGAAAAAGCGAGTGAGATGATAAAAGAATATCTGAAAAGCCGGACGGAGACGCCTTCCATCCGGATACTCATGCAGGCCGGGTGAGGGGGCCCCTCGCTGGGAATGGCTCTGGATGAGTCACAGGGAAACGACGAGGTCTTTACGGACAGAGGGATCACCTTTCTGGTCGATAAGAAACTTTTGGAAGAAGTCAAACCGATTAACGTGGACTTCATCGAGTCCGGCAGGGGGGCCGGTTTCAAACTGACGTCCAGCCTGGCGGCTGGCGGCGGTTGCGGATCTTCCTGCAGCAGTTGCTGACATGCAAGGGGTGCGGCGCGCCGCACCCCTTGAGATCTTTGCATAACCGCTGAAAAATGGTTCGCGAGCGGCGAATCAAATGTTTTCCGCCTTTCCAGAGATGATGTTTTCGGCTTGTCGTGAATCATGATGACGTCTGGTCGTTCTCTTAGCGGAAAAGATTTTTGAGACGTGGCGAAGCCATTTTTCAAAGGTCTTTTTCCATGAAGAATGAAGAAAAAACCCAACGCTATCGGGCACTCGTTGAAGAATGCCTGAAGGCGCAACGATTTGAGGAAGCGATCACCTTTTATCGGCAGCTGATCGACCTCAATCCCGGCGATGATTCTTACCGGGTGGGTCTGGCTTGGGCCTATCATGACAGCGGCAGAGCGGAGCAGGCCATCGCCTGCTTCGAGCAGGTCTTCGAGAAAGAGCTCCGGGGACGGATCTTTACGGGATTTGCCTTCGACGAACTCGTCAGAATATTCAAAGAAAACAAGAACTTCATCCGCCTCGTGGACGTTTGCGAACGTGCTGTTGCGGCCCAGCCGCAGGATATCGCCCTTTTGGGCGAACTGGGCGACGCTTATCTCAAAGCGGAACGGCCGGGCGACGCCGGGCGTATTTTCGAAGAAATGACGGCGATGGAACCGGACGCGCCGGCCTTTCTGTGCAGCCTGGGGCAGGCGCGCATCATGAATCATGACTTTACCGGCGGCGAAGCTGCGTACCGGCGCGCAACGGCCATTGATCCTGCCGAGGCCGGTTCATTTTTTGGCCGGATGGCCCATGTCTATCTTCATGCGGGCCAAATGGAGAAGGCGGAGGAGGCTTTCCGGCAGGGCCTGGCAGAGCGCGAAGGCGACGCGATGCTGCTGATGGGGCTGGGGGACGTCCTCATACAGCAGGGCAAACTGTCAGAAGGATCGGCTGTTTATGAAAGGATCATGGAGCTGGACCCAAACGCGGCCGGTGTATATCTGAACCGGCTGGGCCACATCCTTGCCCGTGCCGGTTATCACCTTGAAGCCGTCGGGGTTTTCAAAAAGGCCATCACGCTTGACGCGCAGAACCCCTTCTATCACATCGCCCTTTCCGAATCCTATCAGTCGCTGGGCAACCCGGAAGCGGCGGCGGAAGCCCTCCGGCAGGCTCAGCAGATCAATAAATGAGAGCTTGGCATAACCGCTTTATCTCTTTCCCAATTTTTGCAGCGATTCTTTAAAAATCCGGTAGAAAGCGGTGTTTTCAGAGACGCCCCGCTTTACAATGGTTCCCACA
This sequence comes from uncultured Syntrophaceae bacterium, assembly GCA_964467445.1. Lineage (GTDB taxonomy): Bacteria > Desulfobacterota > Syntrophia > Syntrophales > Fen-1087 > JAPLJM01. The sequence goes on along the minus strand of CAYXQK010000223.1, from coordinate 825 downwards.
TCGTCGATGTTCTTCGTATTGATGACCAGATTGACGCTCTTGTTGAAGGCCGCCATATTGTCCATACTGCGGAACCTTTCCGTAACCAGGGCCACGAACATATCACGGCGCGTTCCCATGGACAGCCCTTCCAGGTAACGCAGGACGTCATTTTCATCAGGGACGGTCGTGTCGAAACGCTCGTCAAGGACGACCACGTCATAGGTATGAAACCGCATCTTTTTCAGGGCGTCCTTGGCGGAAGTCGCTTCCGTGATCATGTAGCCCATCAATTTCATGGCCTCACTGATCTTTGCCCGGGTAGGCGGATCGGATTCGCAGATCAGGGCCGTCTCTCCTTCCTCTTCCACAAAATCAAAGGGTTTGTCGGCGGCATCATACAGGGATTCGTCAACTTGATTTAAAAGGTTTTTTTCCTCTTCCATGATCGTTTCCTCCAATCACTTTGCCCAGGGGGTTTTTTGCTGCTGCTGTTTTCCGTAACTGCCGTCGACCTGGAGCTTGCCGAGGGTTGTCGTGGCCTCGCCCTTGGTACTCTTGACGGAATCAATTCCGCGCCCCACAATTCCCTTGTTCGAGGCGTAAGCCCGGCCCGTGTCTTCGCTGATCTTTCCGTCTTTATACAGGTCCACGATATAGTCGTCAAAAGTGACCATCCCGAAGGCTTTTCCGGCCTGAATAATCTCGTAGAACGTTTTCCCTTCCGATTCACCGTGCAGGATCGTGTCCTTGACGCGCAGGTTCGTCCCCATGATTTCAAAGGCGGCCACGCGTCCGCCGCCTTCCTGGGGCAGCAGCCGCTGACAGACGATCCACCGCACCGTA
>CAYXQK010000222.1:0-5715 GCA_964467445.1 uncultured Syntrophaceae bacterium | reverse complement strand
ATTCTCAAAGCTCAAAAAGCACATCGACCCAAACGGCGAAATACATCTCAATGAAAAGGCCGAGGAGATCATGACGGAAAACGCCTCCGTGACGGGCGTTAAAACAGACAAGGCAACGTACAGAGCCAAAAACATCATCTTTGCCGCGAGGCTGCCCCTCTTACCGGACCTGATTGACAACCGGCAACTGCCAAAGGCCACGCTCGCTTACGCAAAGGATATCGAGAACAGCTCCGCCCTGACCATCGACTTCATTACAGATACGCCCGTGACAAACATACGCTCCGGCATCCTCGGCGTTGATATCCCCATCTGGGCGCGCTTCCAGTCGAATGCCGATGATTCCTTCACGCCTCCTGGCAAATATCTTTCGACCTGGGGCATCATGCTCCCCTGGCACTTTGACGGCGACCAGAAGACCGTCGCGGAGACGGAAAAGAGTCTCAAAGCAACCATCGCGACTGTTTTTCCGGATTTTATGCCCAGGGTCATCAGGGAAAGAAAGGTCGTTGTGCCCGTCATGAACGGCAATGTCCTGACGCCGGCCCAGTCAAAGCCCCACAGACCTGAGATCGAATGCCCTACCATCAAAGGACTTTATTTGATCGGCGACACCGTCCGGGGCGACGGCTGCTCCGGCGATATCAGCTTTTCCTCAGCCATGAAAGCGGCAGACAAGATACTGGGGGCATAGAGAGACGGAACCAGATTTTACAAACCGCGCTTTTATCCCTTATTGTCATAATATCCGAAACGATACAAATATATATCATTTCGTAATCATGCAATATTTTCCTTTGAATAGAAAATAACCCATGTTATGGTGACATCCATAATAATCGGAAAAAGCGAAGTTCTTATATTAATTGTTGGACGTCACATATCGAAAGCCGAGCATGATTGATCGCGCAATAGGTCTTATTGGAATCGCCCTGACCTTCGTCACCGCAGTTCTACAGTATTACCTCCCTCAACTTCCCTCTTGGGCACCACCGACGGGATTTGCCATCGGAATCTTTCTTTTCGGGCTGTCCGTGGGTCTCATAGCAGCGGGTGTGTTACGCCACAAACAGGCCGTGGTCGGCGTTGCGTCGCTCAGACTGCACATTTATGGCGACCACAGAACCCCTGAGCGTCTCGCTGTTGAAAACATATTCAGATGGTTCTATCTCCAGACAGCCATCAACAGTGTTGGACCGTCTGGGACTACTCGCATCGGAATATTGGCAACGTTGTTTGTTTGCTTCGAGAACGACGTGATCATTTCCACTTTCAAGGTGCGCTCACCAGATATGCAGCTACTAGTCTATGAAGTGAAGGAATTCAACCAACGTTACGCCATCGTCGTGTTCTCGGATAATGTGCCCGCCGGTACATTGGAAGTCATAGTTTCTCCGTGAAACCGCGACGCCCAACCTTATAATCAACCGGCCCCGCGCGAAAAACAGCGCAGGCCAGTTATTTTGTATGTTGAGCCTGTAGGAAAAGTCCCCTACCAGCATTTTATAGGAGATGTAAAGAAAAGTGACCTCGTAAATAGCTCCACAATCAACAATCTCATGAATGGGAGGGGTAAAGGGACTCCTGAAAATAGTAAAAAAATCATCCCTCGGACTTTTTCTACAGACTCGTTGGAAAGATTGATATATGGCAAATGAAATCATCCCATATCTTGAGATGTGCCAGCGCGAAGGTGTAAGCCTTCAGCGGGGCATGAATTATAAACTCGGAGGTAATCATTCAGTCATTCTCATGTCTGTGCGCCCTGGCGCACCTTATGCTGATCGGTTTGATGATGATGGTACAACTCTGGTTTATGAAGGACACGATATTCCTCGTTCTTCTCAACATGCGGACCCTAAGTCTTTTAATCAGCCAGAATATTCTCAATACGGGAATCTTACCGAGAACGGCAAGTTCCACAAGGCAGCACAGGAGTTTAAAACTAAATTTAGACCGCCAGAACGAGTTCGAGTATATGAGAAGATCAAGCAGGGGATTTGGTCATACAATGGGGTTTTTCATCTTGTTGATTCGTGGCAGGAGCAAAGCAAAGGACGCAGCGTTTTCAAGTTCAAACTTACAGCAGTTGAAGGTGAGGAAGACTTCTCTATTCCCGTTCCAAAACACTCCATAACACGGCGCGTGATTCCCACAGCAGTCAAGCTGGAAGTTTGGAAAAGGGACGGAGGAAAATGTGCAAAGTGCGGAGTTACCGAAGACCTGCACTTCGACCATATAATACCATGGTCAAAAGGCGGCTCATCAAGCACCGCTGACAATATTCAATTACTGTGCGGAAAACATAATTTGGAAAAGCACGACAAGATTGAATAAGCTTCCAAGAAGTCAATCCACCGGACCCGCGACCGCCGGCCGGTGATCTTTCCATTTGCTTTAGAGAACAAGGCTGATGATATTGACGTAATGACGTCGTGGTGCTATGGTGACATAACACCATAAGGAGGTGACGTTATGGCCGTACAAGCTAAACGAGCCACGGTATATTTGGACCCCGAACTGCATAAGGCGTTGAGGCTGAAAGCGGTTGAAACCTCTCGTTCGGTATCGGAGCTTGTGAACGATGCCGTCAAGGAAGCCCTTGCAGAGGATGCCGAGGATATTGGAGCATTCGAGGAAAGAGTCGGAGAGCCTCTGATCGCCTATGAAGAAATGGTGAAAAAACTGAGGCGAGATGGCCGAATATAATATCTACTTCAGGGAATCCGTTGAGAAAGATTTCAGCGCCATTTCCAAGAAAGATCTCGAGAAGATTCTCCATCGTATCGGGGCGCTGGCGGAAAATCCACGGCATCCGGGCTGTGAAAAGCTGACCGGCCAGGAGAGGTATCGTGTTCGTCAGGGCCGTTACAAGATTGTGTATTCCATTCAAGACGAGGTGCTTACCGTGTGGATAGTAAAAGTCGGCCATCGAAAAGATGTTTATAGATGAAGCGAACCTGTCTTTGGAGCGGATCACCCGGAAATCTGGCTCCCGCTCGACTTCGTGTTGGACAGAGAAAATAAAGAATGCGGCGTAACGACAGAGAAATAACAGACAGGAAAGATATTGACGGCATCATCAGGCGTTGCCGGGTTTGTCATCTTGCAATGTGTGACGAGAGTCAGCCTTATGTTGTTCCCCTCAGTTTCGGTTATGATGGCTGCTTCCTCTACTTTCATTCTGCACGTGAAGGAAGAAAAATGGACATGATCAGGAGGAATAATCGTGTATGTTTCGAGTTTGATATCCTTCATGATATTATCACGTCGGAACAAGCCTGCAACTGGGGGGCAAAATTCGAGAGTGTCATCGGATCGGGTAGGGCTGAGATATTAGATACCTTGGAAGCCAAGAACGATGCACTTGAATGGATCATGCGTCAGTACGGAAGCGGTACTTGGGATTTCACGGAAAAAATGCTAAACAAAACATTGGTTCTTCGTGTACAAATACTGGAAATCAGAGGTAAAACTCGAAGATAAAGCATTACAGCCAACAATTGCATCAACCGGATGAACCGGAAATGGCAGCGAGGATACATGAGGATAATATAGCAAGGACAACATCATGGATGATCATAGAAAAGAACTCCTGAAGAATCTGCCCAAAATCGACGAAGTTATGCTGATTCTGGAAAAACAGGGCCTTTTAGAAAAGACGGCAAAGGAGATCGTCAAGGAGGTCTGCCGCGCTGTGGTGGGCGACCTGCGCGAACACATTCTGTCCGGTGCAGGAAATCTGAAGGAATGGCGCATGCCGCCGGGCGAAAAGGTTGCGGACCGGGTGCGCGAGCAGGTCGAATTGCTGCATCAGCCTCGTCTGCGCCGCGTGGTTAATGCTACAGGCATCATCCTGCATACCAATCTGGGGCGGTCGCCGCTGTGCCCCCAGGCTGTCGCCGCGATCGTCGAGGTCAGCCGGGGATATTCCAACCTCGAATTTGATCTGCAGCAAGGCCGGCGCGGGCTGCGTTATGACCATGTGCAGGGCATTCTCTGTACGCTCACAGGGGCCGAGGACGCCCTCGTGGTCAACAACAATGCCGCCGCCGTGCTGCTCGTGCTCAATACGCTGGCCGCCGGGCGGGAAGCGATCGTCTCGCGCGGGGAACTGATTGAAATCGGGGGAGAATTCCGCATTCCCGAGGTCATGGAAAAAAGCGGGGCCCGGCTCCGCGAGGTGGGCGCCACCAACCGGACACACCTGAAGGATTATGAAAAGGCCATCTCAAAAGAGACGGGGCTGATCCTCAAGGTGCACACCAGTAATTATAAAATTGTCGGCTTTACGGAAGAAATCGCCCTGCCGGCGCTCGTCGCCCTCGGGAAGAAACACGGCATCCCCGTGATGGACGATCTGGGCAGCGGCTGCCTGATTGACCTGGAACGTTATGGTTTGCTACGGGAACCCACGGTTGCCGACACGCTGCTCACGGGCGTGGATGTGATCACATTCAGCGGCGACAAGCTGCTGGGCGGCCCCCAGGCCGGGATCATCCTCGGAAAACGGGAAATTCTCAGGAAAATCAAGAGCAATCCGCTTAATCGCGCCCTGCGCATCGACAAGCTGACGCTGGCTGCTCTCGAAGCGACGCTGATCCGGTATCTCAACCCCGCCACGGCGCTCTCCGAAATCAGAACTCTGCGGGCCCTGACCGCGCCCGCGAGCACCATGGCTCAAATGGCCAGGCGCCTGCTGAGCGGTTTGCGGCGGCTCAACCTGGCCGGATTCACTTTCAGCCTGCAAAAGGGCGTTTCGCTGGCCGGGGGCGGTTCGCTGCCCACCCAGGAAATCCCGACCGCGCTCATCAGCGTTCGCTGTGCATCGCTTCCGGTCAATACAATTGAGGAGCGCCTGCGACAGCTCGATGTTCCGATTATTGCGAGGATTGTCGACGATGCATTGCTGCTTGATTTAAGGACTCTTGACGAAGAGGAATTCGCTCTGATTAAAAAGGGCTTTCAGACGTTCAAGTCATCATGAACCAGGCGCAGCGGCAGACATATGTCGTCGAAACGGGAGAACAGGGGCTGAGGCTCGATGTGTTTCTTTCGCGCCGCGACCCGTCTCTCTCCCGGTCCCGGGTTCAGCGGCTGATCGAGCAGGGCGCCGTCCGGGCCGGGGGCCGTCCGATCAGGGCAAGCAGCAAGGTCCGGGAAGGCGAGACGATTGATTGCGAAATCGCGCCGGCGGATGAATATGACGTTGTGCCGGAAAATATTCCGCTTTCCGTGATCTATGAAGACGCATCCCTGCTGGTCGTGGACAAGCCTGCAGGCATGGTCGTTCATCCGGCCGCGGGCCATCATCAGGGAACCCTCGTCCATGCGATGCTTTTCCATTGCCGGGACCTGTCGGGGATCGGCGGGGTGTTGCGTCCGGGGATCGTTCACCGGCTCGACAAGGACACCTCCGGGCTGATCATGGCGGCAAAATCGGACCGCGCCCATTCGTCGCTGACGGAGCAGTTCAAACGGCGCCAGGTAAAAAAAACGTACCTGGCCCTGGCCTATGGCGATGTAAAGGAGGATCAGGGACTGATCAACCTGCCCGTGGGCCGGCATCCCCAGGACCGCAAAAAGATGTCCACGCAGAGCCGCCGCGGGCGGGAGGCCGCCACGCGCTGGCAGGTGCGGGAGCGCTACGGCGCGGCGACCCTGCTTGAGGTGGATATCGAGACCGGCCGGACCCACCAGATCCGCGTGCATCTG
>CAYXQK010000221.1:0-6895 GCA_964467445.1 uncultured Syntrophaceae bacterium | reverse complement strand
TCATCGGGCCGGCATTTGTCATTCTGCTGGCTTCCATTTTGTTGTCCGCACTGTATTACTATGTCTTTTAATCAGGCCCTTGTCCATGCATTTAAACGAAAGGAGATGACCATGTTCCTGGAAACCGCGCTGACCTGGATTTCCGAGCTGGAAGAGGCGGGTAAAATCAGCAGTCTCGATACCGAGGGCCGCCGTAAGCTGGCCAATGATTACGCCCAAAAGCTGGAAGAAATATTTAATGAGGATGTTGCAAAGCAGCTGGAGCCCCTGGGAAAGGCGGCTGAATTTGAGCGCATGCTGCTGTATGACAGCCAGTACACCCATAAATACCTGAACCAGACGATTCCCAGCTATTACGGGTTCCGGGCGGAAATCTTTGCGAAAGCCCGGAAAATTATTTTGAGTGAATAGAGGAGGTCGTTTTGAAAGTTATTTTTCTGGGAACGAACGGCTGGTATGATACGCCTACCGGCAACACCATCTGCACGCTGATCCGGAGCGAGCGGTACGACATCATCCTCGATGCGGGGATCGGATTCTATAAGATCGATCATTACATCCCCGTGGGTGATGAAAAGCCGACCACGCTGCTGCTGAGCCATTTTCACCTGGACCATATCTACGGTTTGCACATGCTTGTCAAATGCCGCTTTCCCCACGGCCTGACCCTGTGCGGGCCGGCAGGAGCGCGGAAGATCATGGAGACCATTGTCAACAGCCCCTTTACGGTGAGCCTGGACCGGCTTCCCTTTACAACCACGGTTCTTGAGGTTCCCGAAGAGACCGAACGCCTGTCCTTTCCTTTGGACGTGAAACCTCTGCTCCACAGCGGCGTAACGCTGGGATACCGCATCCATATCGACGGGAAAATCATCGCCTATTGCCCGGACACCGGTTACTGTGAGAATGCCGTTGACCTGGGCCGGGATGCCGATTTGCTCATTACGGAATGCGCCTATAAAAGCGGCGAGACCGATGAAAACTGGCCCCACCTGAACCCGGAAACGGCTGCCCGGATCGCTGTGGAGGCGGGCGCCAAAAAGCTGATCCTGACACACTTCGCTGCCGGAACCTATCTGACCCTGGCGGAGCGAAAAGTGTCGGAAGGCGTGGCGCAAGGAATCTTTCCCGATACCCTGGCCGCCATGGATGGCACGATGGTGGATTTGTAACTGATGATTTCAAGATATTTGTGCCTGGAGACGGCCATATCTACGATTTGGACATCCTGAACAGGGCCTGAACGTTTATGATTCCAGAAGGGCGACGACTTCGATATGCGCCGTCTGCGGGAACATGTCATAGGGTTTCAGGCTTATAAGGGTAAACCCGTGATCCAGCAGGTGTCGGATATCCCGCGCCTGCGTTGCCGGATTGCATGAGATGTAAATAATTCTGGCCGGTTTCAGTTCGACGATTCCGGACAGGAGCGCCGGATCGCAGCCGGTGCGCGGCGGATCGAGGATCAGGACGTCAACGCATCTCTTCGCGCCGATGAATTCCCTTTGCAGGATTTCCCCGGCATCGCCGCGAAGGAAGGCCGCGTTTGTGAATCCGGCCTGGCGGTGGTTCACCCGGGCGCAATGAATGGCTTCGCCGTCTATCTCGATGCCGTAAACCTGTCGGGCATGGGGCGCTAAAAACAAAGAAAACAATCCGGAGCCGCAATAGGTGTCCACAAGGGTTTCCCGGCCGGTCAGGGCGCTTGTTGCCACGACGTCATCAACGAGGCGGGATACCAGAAAGTGGTTCGCCTGAAAAAACCCCCGGTAGGGGACAATCAGACGTTGCCCGCCGACGGTCCGGATAACGAATCGGGGTGTTCGGAAATCCGTAACCACCTCGGCTTTCTCACCGGCTGCACCGGCAGACCAGACGGTTTGCCGGTGTCGGGGTGTTTTTATTCTGCCCGCTTCGATATCCTGCCGGAAGGCCAGGCAGGCTTGATTGATTGTTTCATCCATAATTTCGCAGCGATCGATATCGACGATGCGGTCGTTCAAAACATCCATGAAGCCGATTACCGGAGGCTCATTCGGCGAGACCCGCACGTGATAATCCGCTTTGCCGCGATACTGGAGGCTCCCGGGAGAGGGGGTGACCGGAGTGATCGGCGGCGGAGCCACTTTTGCAATCCGGACAAAAGCGTCGACCACCTGCTGTTCCTTGAGCCGCAACTGGCGGTCGTAGTGGATATGCTGGTAGTGGCATCCGCCGCAGAGGGCATAATGGCGACATCGGGGTTCGATCCGATCAGGGGACGGCTGAAGCAGCTGTTCGAGGCGACCCCGGACAAACCTCTTTTTGACGTCTGTAATGCGGACCACCGCCTCATCGCCGTCAACCGTGAACGGCACAAAGACGACCTGCTGCTGGCAGCGTCCCACACCGTCGCCGCCGAAGGCCACGCTGTCGATGCGCAGTTCGATTCGATCTCCCGGTTTCAATTTTTTACCTCCTGCCTGCTTTCCGTCTGCCCAAGTTGAAGATAGTCTATTTGGCCCTCGACGTCCACCAAAACCATTTTTCTTTACAACCGAACGATATATTGATAAGGCCATGCCCTCTCAGGGTCCCTTACAAACCCTTATATTCTGTAAAGGAAAAAGAATTATTGGATCATCCTAATGTGCATCGCCTGGCGCAGGCCGGCAGGGAAATCATTCTTGTCGGCACAGCCCATGTTTCCAGGGACAGCGCCGAGCTGGTGGAAAGGGTCATCGACGAAGAAAAACCTGACGTGGTCTGCGTGGAGCTCTGCCAGGCGCGCTTCGACGCCCTCAAGCAGAAGGACAAGTGGCAGGAAACGGACATTGTCAAAGTGATCCGGGATAACCGGACGGCCCTGCTGCTTTCCCAGTTGCTCATGGTTTCCTTTCAGCGCAGAATCGCCGAAAAATTCAAAATCAATCCCGGGGAGGAAATGCTGCGGGCCATTGCGAAGGCCGAAGCCACGGGGGCGAAGATTGTTCTCGCAGACCGGGAGATTCGTGTGACGCTGCTTCGGACCTGGCGGATGATGCGTTTCTGGACCAGGTTGAAGTTTCTATCGGAAATGATCTTGTCTCTGTTCATCACCGAGGACATCACTGAAGAGGACATCGAGAAGCTCAAAGAGCATGACGTCCTCGACCTGGCCCTCAAGGCGGTAGGTGAAAAGCTGCCGGAAGTCAAGACCACGCTGATTGATGAACGCGATCAGTATCTTGCCTATAAGATCAGCCACGCCGGCGGGAGGAAAATCGTGGCGGTCGTCGGCGCCGGCCACGTTCCCGGGATTCAGCAGCACCTCGATCAGGAAATCGATATTGAAGCGATCAACCAGATTCCACCCCCCAGTCTCTGGGCGAAGTTTTTCGGATGGGTGTTTTCCGGAGGGATTATCGCTCTGTTCATGGCCGGCTTCTTTTACTCCGGCGGTCAGGCCAGCATCAATATGATTCTCTCCTGGTCTGCGATAACGGCAACCTGTGCGGCGATAGGCGCCGTCTTGATGCTGGCGCATCCTCTCACCATCCTGGCTTCCGCCCTCTCGGCGCCCATCGCGACGCTGCATCCCCTGATTGCGACGGGTTGGGTGGCCGGTCTCGTAGAGGCGTCTTTGAGGAAGCCGCAGGTGAAGGATTTTTTAGACCTTAAAGACGACATTACCAGGTTCTCGGGTTTTTTTCGAAACAAGATCACACGGCTGCTGATTCTCGTGGCTTTTGTGAATTTGACCACGTCCATCGGGACCTTTATAGCGATACCGGTGCTGATGAAATACATTTTTTGATTTCGGACCGCTGAGCCAGAGGGATGGGGGTCAGGACGTTATCCGCAGCAGCAATCCCTGGAGATACAGGCCTTCCGGATGGGTCAAAAGGACGGGGTGATCGCCACCGGCGCCGAGCCTCGCAAGCATCTGCACCGTTTTTTCCGCATCGCGGGCGGCGCCCAGCACGATTTTTTCAAAGAGTTCCTCATCGACGGAATTGGAACAGGAAAAGGTGGCCAGCAGGCCGCCCTCCCTCAGGCGTCGGAGCGCCTGCAGATTGATGTCCTTGTAGCCCCGGGATGCCCGCACCACATCCTTTCTGGTCTTGGCAAAGGACGGCGGGTCCAGGATGATCAGATCAAAGGAATCGTCCGTTTTCCGGAGATATTGAAAAACGTCCGTCTGGATGACGGGGTGCGCTTCCGGTGAAAAACCGTTGAGCGCCAGATTCCGTCTCGCCATGTCATTGGCCGATGCGGACGTTTCTACGGAAGTGACCTTGTTTGCCCCGCCCCGGGCGCAATATACGGAAAAACCGCCGGTATAGGAAAAACAGTTCAGGACCTCAGCTCCCCGGCTGAGTTTGCCCATCCGCTCCCGATTATCCCGCTGATCCAGGAAAAAACCGGTTTTCTGACCTGCGATGATATCCACCTCAAAACGCAGATGATTTTCCGTGATCATCAGCGATGCTTCCGGCAGACTGCCGCCAGCCGGACCGATCCGGTCTTCCAGCCCCTCGCGCTGTCGGGCGCGGCCTTCGCTGCGCTCGTAAATTCGTTCCGGATTGCAAACCCGCTGGAGTTGATCGAGGATGGCGTTGCGGTATTTTTCTATCCCTGCCGTGGCGATGGAAATAACGAGATCATCTCCATACCGGTCGACGATCAGGCCCGGCATCCCGTCCCCCTCCGCATTGATCAGGCGGCAGGCGGTTGTTCCGGGTGGGATAACCCGTCGCCGCAAATCGGCCGCCGTCCGGATGCGATGCGCCCAGAAGGACTCGTCAACAGGCGCATCGACACGACGGGTCAGCATCCGGAACCGGATATCGGATCGGTCGTTGAAAAAACCCAGCGCAAGCGGCTCATGATCGTGACTGACCACCAGCGCAATATCGCCGGGATCCGGGCTTCCCGCCACGGACGCCACGGCGCCGGAGAAGACCCACGGATGGCCTTGCCGGATGGACCGGTCTCTGCCGGGCTTGAGGACGATACGGGGAAGGCTCTGATTCATGTCTTCTTACCTATCGACAGCAGCGATAAAATGCAAGCCCTATCCATATTGACAACTTCGCAAAAAAAGTCCATAGGATAAAAGCAACATAAAATGGCATCAAAGGAGGGATTCCATGGAACAGTTCAAAGAGACATCGATGGGAGCGATCTTTCAAAACAGGGCCCGGCAATATGGAGACAAAACACTGGTCATTTACAAAAATAAAGCGGGCGCCTGGGAAGAAATCTCATGGAGCAAGCTCAACGAAATGGTCCGGGCTCTTGGCCTGTTCCTCATCAACCGGGGCATCCGGCCCGGCGACAAGGTGGCGCTCTTCTCACCGAACCGCTATGAGTGGTGGGTGGCGGACCTGGCCATTATTTCGGTGGGCGCCGTGAATGTCCCGATTTACGCGACCAACTCCGTTGAAGAATCCCGTTACATCATCGACAATTCGGATGCGAAGAAGTGCTTTGCGGGTACGAAGGAGCACATGGACAAGATCGTCAAGGCCAGGGAAAAGCTCCCGAACCTCGATGACATCATCATCTTCGACGACCTCGATACGCCGGCCGGTGTGCTCACGCTCAAGCAGGCCTTCGCGGAAGGCAGGGCGGCCGCCAACAAGGATGAATTTGACAAGCGGCTCGCTCCGATCAATATCGAGGACGTGGCGACCATCATCTACACCTCGGGGACAACGGGCAACCCCAAAGGCGTCATGCTCACGCACAAAAACTTCGTCTCCAACGTGAACCAGGCCCATGCGATCGACCCGGATTTTCTCTCCGCGGATCATACTTTTCTGTCCTTCCTGCCGCTGGCCCACTCTCTGGAGCGAACCTGCGGCTATTACATCCCGATCTTTCTCGGCCACAAGGTGGCCTTTGCCGAAAGCGCGGAGAAACTCCTGGCGAACTTCGGTGAGATCAGGCCGACCTTCCTCGTGAGCGTGCCGCGCATTTATGAGAAGATCCACTCCGGCATCATCGCCAAGGTCGCAACGGCGCCTCCCGTCAAGAAGGCCCTGTTCGGCTGGGCCATGGGCGTTGCAAAAGAGAACCTCCCCTACGTCTGCAATAACAGGGAACGCAGCGGCCTGTTTGCGTTCAAATACAATCTGGCCGACAAGATCATCTTCTCCAAGCTCAGGGCAACCTTGGGTATGGATAAACTCGTCGCCGCCATCTCGGGCGGCGGGCCCCTGTCGGTTTCCGACGCGGAGTTTTTCCTCGGCATGGGCATCACGGTTCTCGAGGGATTCGGCCTGACCGAGACGACGCCCATTACAAACGCAAACCGTCCCAAGTGGATCAAACCTGGAACCGTCGGCCCCCCCGTGAAGGATACCAGCATCAAGATCGGCGAAGATGGAGAGGTCCTTATCAAGGGGCCCCAGGTCATGAAGGGATACTACAAGAACGAGGCCGCAACAAAGGAAGCCTTTACCCAGGACGGCTACTTCCGCACGGGAGACATCGGCGAAATCGACCGGGACGGTTACCTGAAGATCACGGGCCGGATCAAGGACATCATCGTGACTTCCGGCGGGAAGAACATCTCGCCGCAGAACATCGAGAACGCCCTTTTGACGTCCGCTTTCATCGAACAGGTGGCGGTCATCGGCGACAACCGGAAGTATCTTTCCGCGCTTATCGTGCCCGCTTTTACAACGCTGGAAAGCTGGGCAAAAGAGAAGAGCCTCCCGTCTTCGAGCCGCAAGGAGCTCATAAAAAATCCCGAAGTCAACAAGCTCTACGAGCATGAGATCGAGGCGCAGCTCAAAGATTATGGCCGCGTGGAACAGATCAGAAAGTTCGCCCTGCTTGAAACGGAATGGTCCCAGGATACCGGTGAGATGACGCCGACCATGAAGCTCAAGCGGAAGGTGATTCGGGAAAAGTACGAAAAACAGAT
>CAYXQK010000220.1:0-2748 GCA_964467445.1 uncultured Syntrophaceae bacterium | reverse complement strand
CTCCTTCCCTCGGAGGCGGCCACCCGGCTGTCTCAGGGCGGCGTGCTGGCCGTGGTTTTGGACCAGGGCGGTCCGACCTCCCATGCGGCCATTCTGGCCCGTTCCCTCGACATTCCGACGGTTGTCGGGCTCCACGACATCACCCAGCGGGTGGATGCCCGCGACCAGCTGATCGTCGATGGGACGGACGGCGAGGTCATCATCAATCCGCCGCTCATGGTCCGGAAAGAGTTCCAGAGCAAGCGGGCCAAGTACGAGATCTACCGCCAGGAGCTCCGCCGGGTGGCGACCTGGGCCTCGGTCACGCTGGACGGCGTCCCGTTTGCCCCGATGGCCAACATCGAGCTTCCCGAGGAAGTTGGACACGCCCTGTCCTACGGAGCGGAAGGCGTCGGGCTCTTCCGCTCGGAGTTCATCTACCTTCAGCGCACGACCCTGCCGACGGAGGAAGAGCACTACGAGATCTACAGCCGCCTGGCCCGGGAGGCCGCGCCCCGCCCGGTGTACATCCGGACGATCGACATCGGCGGGGAAAAAGCCCTGCCCCAGCTGAAGATCGAAGCCGAGGCGAATCCGGCCCTGGGCCTGCGGGCGTTCCGCTTTTCGCTTCGCAATCGGGAGCTGTTCCGCCTCCAGATCCGGGCGATCCTCCGGGCCTCGGTCCAGGGGAACATCCGGGTCATCGTTCCGATGATCACCGAGATGGAGGAGATCGGGGAGATCCGGGCTCTCTTCGCCGAAGCCCGGGAGGAGCTCGCCGCCCAGGGCAAGGGCTTCGACCCGGCTATCCCCATCGGGATCATGATCGAAGTCCCGGCGGCGGCGGCGATCGCGGATCTGCTGGCCCCGGAAGTTGATTTCTTCAGCATCGGGACCAACGATCTTCTCCAGTATTACCTGGCCGTGGACCGGTCAAACGAGCATGTGTCTTATCTTTACAAGCCCCTCCACCCGGCGGCCCTGCGGCTGCTGAAGCATGTCATCGCCTCGGCTAACCGCCACGGCAAGGACGTCGCCATCTGCGGGGAAATGGCCGCCGACCCGCTCCATGCCATGATTCTCCTCGGGCTCGGATTGCGGACATTCAGCATGAATCCGATCTTCATCCCCCGGGTCAAGCAAGCCCTTCGGGCGGTCGAGGTCCGGACGGTTCGGCGCGTGGTTCAGCAAGCCCTGAATCTGCGCTCGGCCCAGGAGGTTGAGGAGTTTGTGATCGAAAAGCTTCTGCCGAAATATCCCGACGCATTTTTAATGACGGGCGCGCCGAAATAACCGAGGGCCCGGGCAGGATTATGTCCGGCCGTAGGTATCTTCCAGGCGGATGATGTCCGCTTCATCGGAATCGCCCAGCCAGATCTCCATGATTCGGGCGGGACGGGCCCCGACGCCGCGGAGGCGATGGCGGGCCGCCCGGGGAATGTAGATTTCCTCGTTGGGGGCCGGCCGCCAGATGCGTTCGTCCACCGTTACCTCAAGCCCCTCGTCGAGCGCGACCCAGAACTCCGCCCGCCGGTTGTGATACTGGAGGGAGAGCGAACCGCCGGGCTCGACGGTGATGATCTTGATGCTTCCGGCCTGTTCGTGGGGAAAGGCCCGGAACTTCCCCCAGGGACGGCGATCCTCGACAATCCGGGCGCGAAAATCGCGCTCGTCCTCAGAAGGGCACATCGTCCTCGCCGATCGGACCCACAGGTTCCTCGTCGGCCGGAAAATCAGCCGCCGGGACGTCGTGGCCCGAATCTCGGAAGGGTGCATCGATGTTATCTCCCCGCGGGCCTTGGCTCTGGGAATCCCGGGAACCGAGGAGGATGATATTGAAGGCTTCGATTTCCGTCGTTTTCCGCTTATTCCCGTCGCGGTCCTGCCAGCTCCGGGTCCGAAGCTTCCCTTCGATCAGGATCTGCTTGCCCACTTCCAGGAAGCGGTCGCAGAATTCGGCCAGCTTTCCCCAGGCGTAGAGCGAGTGCCACTCGGTCTTGATCGTGGCCTGGTTGGTCTGGGGGTTGAACGACCGCTCGTTGGTCGCCATGGTGAACCGGGCGACGGACCGGTCGGCCTGGGGAAGATGCCGCAGCTCCGGTCGCTGGCCGATCCGGCCGACGAGAATCACTTTGTTCAGGCTGTTCTGGTCTCTCATTTGATGTCCTGCAGCTCCTTCAGCTTCTCCTTGGCTTGCTCGGCTTCTACTTCGAAAGAATACTTCGAAATCAGGAGCCGGAGGACGGCGATGGCCTCGGGTTTCTTTTTCAATTCGGCCAGGGCGAATCCCTTTTTAAGAAAGGCCGCGGCGATCTTGTCGCTGTTCGGGTAGTCCAAGATCAGCTGGTCGAAGGTCTCGATCGCCGGAGCGTATTTTTTCTGGCTGAACCGGCATTCGCCGATCATGTAAAGAGCGTTGTCGGCCAGGGGAGTGGCTCCGTACTGTTCCCGGTAGAGGGAAAATCCGTCCAAGGCTAAGTCGAAATTGCCCTTACTGTAGTCGGCCCTGGCGGTCTCGAATAATTCCTGGGCGGATAATCCCGACGGCGGGGCGATTTTGTCTCCGGGCGGGGCTTTGTCCTCTGTTTTAGTTTTAGCCGGAGGCTGCTTTTCCTCGGGCTTGGCCTTGGTTCCGGGCGTTTTCGCCTCCGGGCCGGGGGCTGGCTCCGCGGCCGCCGGGGCCTTGAGGGCGAGGATGTTCTCGGCCATCTGGAGGAGCTTGGCTTCGATTTGGGACAGCTGCTCCTGGATGGCCCGGACCTGTCCCGG
>CAYXQK010000219.1:0-8300 GCA_964467445.1 uncultured Syntrophaceae bacterium | reverse complement strand
CAATATGCGTGGACATTAAAGCGCTCAGGGCAAGATTGAAATAACGGGAGGCGTCTGGTCTGTCCGTGGGGATGGATATACGGAAAGAATGGCAAAACTGGCGGCAACGGGATTGATAAAAATCTATGGTGGACGGAAAGTTGTCAATGAGATTGACCTGGAAATCAATCCCGGAGAAGTTGTTGGCCTCCTGGGACCGAATGGTGCGGGGAAAACGACCACCTTTTACATGATTACCGGACTCATCAAGCCTGACAGCGGTCACATCTTTGTGGACGGGGAGGATGTCAGCCGCTACCCGATGTATATCCGGGCCAGAAAGGGGATTAATTACCTGCCCCAGGAGCCATCCATCTTCCGGAAACTGACGGTTGAAGAAAATATCATGGCCATTCTGGAGACCCTTGAGATCGGTCAGGAGGAACGACAGGCCAGGCTGGCGGAACTGTTGAGCGAACTGGACCTGTCGGGGCTTGCGAAAAATCACGCTTACTCTCTGTCTGGCGGAGAGCGTCGGCGCGCTGAGATTACCCGGGCGCTGGTCACCTCTCCCAAATATATCCTGCTGGATGAACCCTTTGCCGGGATAGATCCGCTGGCTGTCGCTGATATTCAGAAAATCATCTTTAAGTTGAGCTCTAAGGGAATCGGTGTCATCATTTCCGATCATAACGTCAGAGAAACGCTTTCCGCATGCAGTCGGGCCTACATCATCAACGAGGGAAGGGTGCTGGTGGAGGGGGATCCGGAAACCATCGCGAATTGTGAGGCGGCAAGAAAAATTTATTTCGGGGAGGATTTCTCTTTCTGATGGCCTTTGAGCTCAAGCAGAGCCTGAAACTGACCCAGCAGCTAATTATGACGCCACAACTGCAGCAGGCGATAAAACTCCTGCAGCTGTCCCGTCTGGAGCTGGTGGATACCATTAATCAGGAGATGGAGGAAAATCCCCTTCTGGAAGAGGCGGCGCCTGACGATGATCAGGAGATCAGCATCAACCAGGACACGGAGGAGATGACCATCACCGACCGTGAAGAGATCAGGGGCAACGAGCGAACCGAGGAGCTGACCGGGGAGGGGGATGGAAGAGAGGAGTTTGATTGGGGCGGCTATCTCGAAGATTACGGCCCCATGGGCGTGACGTATGACCGGCCGGATGGAGATGCCACATCCTGGGACAACATGCTGGCAGCCCTTCCTTCGCTGACAGACCACCTAATGTGGCAACTGAAACTTTCGCGGTTCACGGAACGGGAGATGCTTCTGGGTGAGCAGATTATCGGTAATCTTGACCAGAATGGATACCTTGTGGCCACCGTTGCCGAGATTGCCGAACAGAATCAGGCGGAGACAACCGAAGTCGAGGCGACGCTCAAAAAAATTCAGGAATTTGATCCTCCCGGGATCGCCGCCAGGGATCTGAAGGAGTGCCTGCTGATTCAGGCGCACCTCCTTGGCGTTTCCACCCCCCTGATGGAGGCGATCATCCGGGATCATATGAAGGATCTGGAACTGAAAAATTACAATCAAATTGCCAGAAAGCTGAGAGTTCCCCTGCCGGAGATTTTGCATGCCGTCCAGTTAATCGGCCAGATGGATCCGAAACCGGGCCGGATTTACAGCGAAGAGAAAACACAGCCCATTATTCCCGATGTTTACGTCTTCAAATCCGGGGATGATTATAAAATTGTTCTCAATGATGACGGACTGCCCAGATTAAGAATCAGTAATTTTTACCGGGAGATCATGGGGGGAAGCAGTGGGAATGCAAATTATGAAACAGGGAAAAAATATATCCGGGAAAAGGTCCAGTCGGCCACCTGGCTGATAAAAAGCATTCAGCAACGGCAAAAGACGATTTATAGGGTTGCCGAAAGCATCGTGAGGCAGCAGAAGGATTTTTTTAACGGGGGGATGAATTATTTGAAGCCGCTGGTACTCAGGAACATCGCCGATGATGTGGAAATGCACGAGTCAACCATCAGCCGCGTTGTCACCAACAAGTATATGCAGACACCCCGGGGTATTTATGAACTGAAGTATTTTTTCAGCAGCGGGATTCATAAAACCGGTGGGGATACCATTGCATCAAAGAGTGTCAAAGAGGATATCCGCAGAATCATCAGTGAAGAAAACGCCAGAAAACCATTGAGTGATAGTGAAATCGTTGATCTTCTTGATAAGGAGAAGATTACCATTGCCCGGAGGACGGTGGCAAAGTACCGGGAAATGATGGGCATTCTGCCCTCGTCGCGACGGAAGAAATTCTTCTGACAAGGGCCAAACAAAATCGTTGACTTTTTCAGGCAACACCACTATGAAGCGCGCTTTGCATTTCGGACAGGGTTCACCGTATCATCGAATATACTGCGGATAAGGGCAAAACAGGGAACGTTAACAGGAGGGCTGACAGATGAAAATTTCTCTAACCTTCAGGAATACAGAAGGAGAAAGTTGGCAAAAGGAATATGTGGATGAACGATTGAATAAAATAAAGAAATACATTGATCGTCCCGTGGAGGTACATGTCATTCTCTCCGTAGAAAAATTCAGGAATGTTGCAGAGGTCAATATGATTGCCGATGGACTGAATATCAACGCGAGAGAAGAAGCAAAGGACATGCACCTGGCCATTGATGATGCCGTTGAGAAAATCGAAAGGCAATTAAAAAAACATAAAGAGAAAATCAGGGGGCATAAGGCCAATCTGACCCGTGCAGAGGGGATTACGGCCGTCAGCGGCGATTTGGAAGAAACCGAGGAAGAACAAGAAACAAAGCTTGTTGAAACCCGGAAAGTTGTGCTGAAACCCATGTCACTGGATGATGCCGTCATGGAGATGGACGTGTCCAGGCAGAGGTTTATTATTTATCGGGATTCATCATCTGAAAATGTGAGCCTGATCTATCGACGTGATGACGGAAATTATGCGCTCATAGAGACCAATCCTTGACGCACAGAAGGGTGCTGCATGAAAATCATAGAGTTGCTCAAGACTGATTATATCCTTGAAGCATTGAAGTCGGATAAAAAGCGGGATGTCCTGTTGGAATTAATGGCGCCCTTTTTGAGACACTACCCGAAGCTGGATCCCGAGATCGCCCTGTCCGTGCTGATGGAAAGGGAAAAGCTGGGCAGTACCGGGATCGGGGAGGGAATCGCCATCCCTCACGGGAAGTTGACCGGTTTGGATGACCTGGTCGTCTGCTTTGGCAAAAGCGCCGCCGGGATAGATTTTAATGCCATGGATGGCAAACCGGTTTACCTGTTTTTTCTTCTCCTGGCGCCGGAGAATTCTGTGGGGCAGCACCTGAAAACCCTGGCAAAAATATCCAGGATGCTAAAGGACAGCCGTTTCCGGACCAGACTGATCGAAGCAAAATCCCGGGATGAAATATTTGAGATGATCGCGCAACAGGACGACGGCATATAACTGTAATCGTCACCAGGATGATTCGATTCCATGAGGGCTCAGGGCACGTCTCTCCAACATCTGCTTGCCGGGTCGGAAGCCAGATTAGGCCTCGGGCTGATGACCGGCACGAGGGGGCATGCAAATCGCCTGCGCGATGTTCAGGTTCGGCATTATGCTTATGGCTGTGTCGGGGGTTCATCAGGCCATAACATCATTCTGATCATGGATCCGTTAAAGGACCGTCCTCTAATCCGGAAGGATGAGAAAACCCGCCTGACTTTTCTTGAAGAAATCCGCGCCGCAAAAATTTCCTGCATATTTATTTCCACCTCCGACAGGGTCCCGGATCACCTGCATCATTTTACCGAACAGACCGGCATTCCCCTGCTGACATCCGCTTATGGCGCCTTTATCCTGGAAAGCCGCCTGACAGGACTTTTAAGAGAAAAAATAAATCATCACATCCGGATGCATGGTGTTCTGCTGAAGATGTTCGGGTTGGGGGTGCTGATTCTGGGGGAGAGCGGCGCCGGCAAGACCACGGCCGGCATGATGCTGGTACAGAAAGGGCATACATGGATTGCCGACGACGCCGTTGAAATTAAGAAAAGGCAGGGAAGGCGGCTTTATGCCCGGGGGTGCCGATCCACCCGCGATCTGATCGATCTGAAGGAATCCGGCATCCGAAATCCCCAGAACCTCTTTGCCGGCCACAGGCAGGCGGATGGAACAGAGCTGCATCTTATCCTGGAAATGGAGCACACGCGTGAGGGTTCAGGCAGACCGAGTTCAGAGGGGCGCCGGGGTGTCCGGGAAATTATGGGACTGCAAATCCCCTGTATTCATATTCCTTTTTTCCGGGATAGTGATTTCGATGCGTTGAAGACTGAAGACAGGGTCAAGGGGTTCATAAGAGACGGAGGGACCGCATGAAAAATCTGAGGGTCGTGATCATTACGGGAATGTCCGGGTCCGGCAAGACAACCTCTTTGCGGGCGCTTGAAGATATCGGATTTTTCTGTGTGGACAATCTGCCGGTCGTGCTGCTGCCGGAATTTCTTGAGATTCAGTCCATTGCTGCCATGGATGTTTCCAAGGTGGCCATGGTCATGGATCTGAGGGAAAAAAGCTTTCTCGACACCTATCCTGAGATATTCAAACAACTCAGCGAAAAAGGCTACAAGATCGAAATCATCTTTCTGGATGCCCACGACGATGCTTTGGTGCATCGTTTCAGCGAAACAAGACGCACCCATCCACTTTCTCAACATGGATCGATCATGGAAGGCATCGAAAATGAAAGGGAAAAATTATCACCACTCAAAAAGATGGCCGAACAGGTTATTGATACAACCTCTCTCAATGTACATCAGTTGAAAGATTCGGTGCAGCGGCTTTTTATGGATTCCAACTATCGAAGAATGATGATTCACGTCATTTCATTTGGCTATCGTTACGGTCTGCCCGGATCCGCCGATATGGTTCTGGATGTCCGCTTTTTACCGAATCCTCATTTTGTCGAGTCGCTCAAACGTTACAACGGACATCATGAGCAGGTGCGGGATTATGTTCTCGAAGGTGAGGAAAGTCAGGCCTTTATCAAAAAAATATTTGAACTCATGGCCCTTTTAATCCCGCTTTATGAAAGGGAAGGAAAGGTGCGATTCAACATTGCTGTGGGCTGTACCGGCGGAAAGCACCGGTCCGTGGTCATGTCCAATGAATTGGTGAGTTATTTTACGCGGCAGAACTATCTGGTCAGCATCAACCATCGGGATATCAACAAGAGCTAACGGTTTCGTAAAAAATCCGGATACGGCGTTGCGCTGTATTTATGGTTCATCCGGTTCTTGCATAGTAAGCTGAAATCCACAAAA
Organism: uncultured Syntrophaceae bacterium; assembly: GCA_964467445.1. GTDB lineage: Bacteria > Desulfobacterota > Syntrophia > Syntrophales > Fen-1087 > JAPLJM01. Next base: position 3,008 of record CAYXQK010000219.1, on the reverse strand, counting down.
CATCAACCTCGGCAAAAATGCTGGATTTCATATCGTTATCAATGATGTATTCCCTCGATAATTATGATATGAGAGAACCGTTTCGTGAGGAGACAAAGATCTGGGGACGATAGCCTATCCCTATCTCAGAGGAGTCACGGGGAGAGAGTTTATGCCCAACAGCGATCAGCTTTTTACCCCTAACCAATCTTCATCTTGCCCTGTCACTGGTTTGCCCATCACCACCAGGCCTGAATGGACTGAAATCCAGTTAAAGTCTGATTACTTCGTGACATTCAGCATCATCGGTAAGGCGATTCTCTTGACAACCCCAAGGGGTGACCCCAGTGAGGAGGGGACAAAAGCTCTCCTTGAAAAAAGAGCGGAGGTCATCAAGGAGGCCGGTCTGGCCGATAGGAATTATGTTGAGTTAAGAGACTATCGGATGCTGTCGGCCGCCGCGCCAAAAGGGGCGCGGATGGCCCTGACCAATTTTTTGCTGAAGGAAGGATCAGAAGGACATCTTAAAGGGTTTTGGGTGTATGGCGCACCTTTCCATATAAGATTGATGTTTCGGGCCGGGTTGAAGCTGGTCAAACCTGGCATACCTGTCGGTGTAGCGAAAGATTACGGGGAAGCGATCCAGGACGCTTTGAAGGTTTTGCGGCAACAGGGCGTTGATGTGGGTTCAAAGCTCTATCCCAGAATCAAGAAGGAAGCGTGGGAGCTGGAGATTGAAGAGTACGGTATCTCTTTTGAACTGATCGGAGATGACATCCTCTACACCATAGCCCGTGGCAGGCAAAAAGAAGCTCATGTCGAGAAGTTCTTCACATTACATGAGAAGGTGCTCCATGAGGCCGGCTTGACGCAAAAGGGCTACTATTATCGGATCATCAACTGGGAAAGATTTGAGAGCATAGCCTGGAAAGCCAGATTAATGTACGTGGCGGGGTTAAAGGCGTTAAACAAGAAAACACCCTGCAGGTTGTCGGTGATTTTTGGTCTCAATAAGTTTATGAAAGCACTGGTCGTGATAAACAGGCCATTTGTTTCAATCCCCGTGATCGTTGCACAGGATCTTGAGAATGCCCTTGAAATAATTGAAAGAGAACGGGAACAAGGAATTGGAGCGGGGCCTGTCAGGAAAACACAGAAGTTAGAGGCCAAGACCTACACGGAGGAGCAACTCAAAGGATTTGCCAACGAGATGCTCCAGGTGATCGGTGGAATTAACTGGGATCAGGCAGGGATCTCGTTGGACGGCTTAAACGAGAAACACCCCTTGAAGCCGGTTCTGGACGCACTGGCCATCGTCAAACTGGATCTCGACAATCTTATTCAGGAAAAAGAAGGTTCGCAAAAATCCCTCCATGAGAGCGAAAAGCGATATCGGTCATTGGTGGAAAATGCGAGCGATATGGTCTTCAGAACGGACGTCAATGGACACTTCACCTTCGTAAATCCAGCGCTTCTCCGTATTACAGGATACGAAGAAGCGGAGATTATCGGAAAGCAGTATACGATATTCATACGCCCGGACATGCGTGACGAAGCCCTTAAGTTCTTTGGTCGTCAGTTGGTAAAGGGGCTTCAAAATACATATTCAGAATATCCCATTCTGACGAAAGACGGCCATGAGGCCTGGGTTGGACAAAATGCGCAGTTGATTGTGGAAGATGGCAATGTTAACGGCTTTCAGGTAGTAGCCCGTGACATCACCGAGCGCAAACGGATGGAGGCGGAAATCCTTGCCCTTTCGATTACCGATCAGCTCACAGGCCTGCATAACAGAAGGGGGTTTTTATCTCTTGCGGGGCAGCAGTTAAAATTGGCAGAAAGAAATAAGCGTGGAATGCTGCTCTTTTTTGCGGATCTGGACGGGTTGAAATGGATTAACGATACGCTGGGTCATGAGGAAGGAGATAAAGCGCTCATTGAGGCCGCAATTGTATTCAAAGAGACATTCAGAACCTCCGACATCATTGCTCGTCTGGGAGGAGATGAATATGCCGCCCTTACCATTGATGTAGCCGAAGCAAATTCTGAGATCTTTACCACCCGGTTGCAGTCTCTGATTGACACACAAAACAATCAGGAAAATCGGAAATACAGACTTTCAATCAGCGTAGGCTGCTCTTATTATGATCCTGAAAATCCCTGTTCTATTGACGAACTCATGGCCTCTGCGGACAAATTGATGTATGCGCAGAAGCAAAACAAAAAGGGCCTTCTCCTGCAAGGGGCCTCCCTTTCGGGCAGCAATCCTTACCCTTCACTGCACGATGAGAGTAAGGATAAGTAGATGGCGAGAACATTTGCTCCTTCCTGAAAGAGAGTATGTCAATTATCTGCCATGCATGCTACAATACAACGTATTATCATTGTTCCTATTCATCACAGCTTTGGCCGACTAAAACTTGCTTGATCATGTGTTTCAAATCAGATTTTCAAGAGAATCCTTCTCGGTGATGGAGAATGGCAGAAACTTTAAAACTCAAAAAGGTGATGGCATGGGTCCAATGATCATACCTTCACAACCACCACCAAGACCTTCCATTGTCGTCTTGAGATTGAGATCTCTGGAAAGATATACATTAGGTCATGGTGGAAAGTGATGACTTCCTGCTTGCTTTTTGACGATTGGATCAGGGCTTTTCATCCCAGTATGTTGTATGAATTGCAGCAGTAGAAAAGGAATGTTTGCACGATGAATAAGCTTGAAAAGAAAGATGAATCAATAGATCAGATCACATCACTGCCAGATTTTTACGAAGATTTTCGTCCAGAAGAGATAAATGAAATATTCTTTACTGAATCCGTGCAAAGAGATCGAAGCATCCATCATGAGAATCTATTTTTTTTCACGTGGTGCTGACATTGTCGAATGTCTTTGGTTATGCTTGAATAATAGTCACTTAAACATTCCTGAGTCGTCGTGGGAGTGAGATCTTTGCCAGGGCATATATTGGTGGAAGCGGGAGTAATGGCTGTAGGAACGGCATATGAAGGTTATGGATCACTTCAAA
>CAYXQK010000218.1:0-4743 GCA_964467445.1 uncultured Syntrophaceae bacterium | reverse complement strand
CCCCTGGAATCCGGCTTCACGGAGAAAGACCTTTGCATAACCGGCGAAAAATGGTTCGCAAGCGGCGAATCAAAGATTTTTCGCATTTCCGGAAATTAAACTAATTTATTGATTTCAAATATATTTTTGTCTTATAATATTTTATGCGAAAAAGATTTTGAGACGCGGCGAAGCCATTTTTCAGAGGTCACGGAGATCAATCTCATGCTTGAAAAAACCGTTTATTTTCCCTAAACGCGATTTTTTATGAATTCGTAGATGTCCGGTTGAGTACAAACTTCATAGTATTTTCTTGACGTCTTTCCAATCACATCCATTGTTCCGGGTTTCACCTCAAAAATGGTGGCTTCCCGAATAACCAGACGCTGATATTTACCGCTTACGGTCGGCACCTTGCCGGCATAAAGTTTGACTTCTACATTATTTTCTACCGGATACATCATGCTTTCCAGGTTGATTTCTCTGGAGAGCTTGGCAAAACCATCCGGGTTAAGTTCAATCCCGCTGACATTATAGCGCAGGGAAAGGTCATCTGCCGTGGCCTCGATTTCTTCTTCCGGAGCATTTTGATAGACGAGCAGATTAAACATCTGAGCTTGATCCTTGAAACGCTTGCGCAACATTTTGTTGCAGCTCGACAGTCGGTCTGCCTGGTTGATCGCCGGGGAAATCATGATTCTGGAATCGCCATCGAACAGAAAGGTCGGAGGGCTCTGGTTATAACAGATACCGATCCCAAGTTCGAGTATCGGCAGATCATGCTTTTGATTTTTCACATTATATTGCCGAACAATATCGAGCATCCTGATTGCAAGTCCACATGCACGTGCCACACCATACCAACCCTGCGGTGTGTCTTCATGTTCGAAGATGGACAGAATAATCGCATCCCCTTCAATAAATACCTTGGACCCGTCATAGTCAGAAAGAATTTCAGAGATCGGATCAAAAAAATTAAGGCTGAAATAGGATGCCGGGTTCAGTCCTCTGGCTCTCATCAGGGACGTGATATCCATTGACCCTCGGATATCCGCTTTGACAATAACGTGGTTGAGGATGGGTTTATCTTCCCTGTCACGCTCTTCCGGAAGCAGAAACTCATGCAATGACCGGTTTGCCCGTGACAGCGTCAAAATTTTTTCTTCTTTTACAAGATGGATGGTGTCCATCGCACCTTTCAGAAGACGACCATTCTTCAGATCCCGGTGATATCTGAAAAACTGCTTGAGAAAACAAAACAGATACTGTTTCTTTTGTTGAACGGAACAGCTTTTCATCTGGCTGATCGTTTCGTCAAGCGGCGCAAAAGACAGTGATTTCCTGCCCTTCAGCTGTCGGATAATGGGTTTTCTCATGCTGGGTTCAACCAGAAACTCCCGGACCTGACGCGGCCGCATCGGGGGGCAGTAGGCGCCGAATACCGATTTCATTTCATAAGCCGCCACAATCCTTTTTATCAGTCGCGCCTTTTTAAATTGCCGGTAAAAAAGATTTAACAGTCTTTCCTGATTTTCCATCTGCGATTTAAGGTCGGCAAGAATATTTTTTGTATCCTTCCCCCCCTTCGATCTTTCGTACTGTTCCCGTGAATCAAAATAATTGAACATTCTGTCAATATTGTCGATTTCCATTATCCAGGGATCCAATGCGTTTTCTTCAGCATTTAAAATGCCTTCTTCCTGTTTTTCTCTTTTTTCGTTTTCGTTGATCGAATTCTCGTCTTTGGCGCTGTCCTGGCCTAAATCCGTTTTGCTGAACAGGTCATGGATAATCGATTTAAGGCTTTGGTAAGTATCAGGATCTTCAGAGCGCTGTCCAAAAAGCACATAGGCTTCGATCAGAAAAAAATCGTCTACAGCGTTATCCGTGTGGAGCATCGGGTTGAGGAAAATATTGGCCGGGAGAATGTGTTCAGAATGAAAATTCGATTCTCGGATATTTCGCAGATTATTGGCGTTAACATCAGCCAGGACTTGGAACAGTTCTTCACCTACAAGAAGAAAGATCCGTTTCTGGTTAAGCTTGATTTCAGTCAGTTTCTCCTTAAGTTTAAAAAATTCAAACGGGTCATGTTTTTGAGATAATTCATAGGTTCTGTTGATGTCTTCAACATTCGCTATTAATTTTTCATATTGGTTTTTGATTTCTTCAAGAAACAATTTGGCAAGAGAAGCCTGTCCCAGGAAATCTATTTGAACCTCAGCTTCAGCTTTGGCCCTGTTTATTCCCTCCAGCAAAACATTTGTGCAAATATGATTTAAGTTTTTTATTTCATTTTCACAGATCTCTTTTTTATAGTCTTCGAAATAGTTTTCGGTTCGGCTATGTTTGATGATTAAAAGAAATATTGCCCGTTTGACGGTGTTGTGAACTTGAGGACTGATGTGGACATCGAGGTGGAGATTGTCCACCCCGAGAACAAGCCTGTTTAAGGGCAAATCGATCCGATAACGTTTGAGGGGAAGCTGTTTAAGGCTCGGCGGTTTTGAAAAAAAATTAAAGAAACTCAACATGGCGTCATTGTCGGCGATTGAATCATTTTTCTTAATGTGGCTATTGGGTGTAATTCAATGATTAGACAACAATTACAACTAGTTTGAATGGCTAACCGTGAGGACTCTAACAGAATAGTTTTAATAAATCAAGACAAGATGAAATGCTATCGTCCTCTCAGGTGTGTTCGCCGGCCTTGCGCAGCAGCAGTTCCCAGTCTTCGTTGACCATCTGCTGGATTTGGTCGAGGTCCTGATCGGTGAGGTGTTTGAAGCGGCCCTGGAGTCTGAAATACTCCCGCACGAGGTATTCCCTGGGCTTGTAGTTGATCGTGTACCGCAGGCCGTCTTCCACCTCATAGAGCGGAAAAATGTTTGTTTGCACGGCCATGCGGGCGATTTTGACGGACATTTCGGAGGGAATGCGCCAGCCCGTGGGGCAACTCGCGTAAATATGCAGAAATCTTGATCCTTTCGTTTCCTTTGCCTTCTGGGCCTTGCGCAGCAGGTCATCGGGATAGGCGATACTGGCCGTCGCCACATAGGGAATCCGGTGGGCCACGAGGACTTCTACGATGTTTTTCTTCCGCAGTCTTTTCCAGTCCTGGCCGGTGGTGGTCGTCGTCCAGGCGCCGTAAGGGGTGGAGGAGCTGCGCTGGATGCCGGTATTCATATAGGCTTCATTGTCGTAACAGACATAGAGGAAATTTTCGTTGCGCTCCACGGCGCCGCTCAAGGCCTGGAAACCGATGTCGAAGGTCCCGCCGTCTCCGGCCCAGGTGAGCACGGTGGTTTCCGTATCGCCCAGCATGTCGAGGGCCGCCCGGACCCCGGTGGCTGTCGCGCCCCCCGTTTCAAAGGCCGCGTGGATCACGGGAATCTTCAGCGCCGACTGCGGATAAGGCCCCGCAATCACGGACCAGCAGCAGGCCGGAAGCACCATCATGGTTTTTTCGCCGAGGGCCTTGAGCACAAAACGCATGGCGATCGTCGCGCCACAACCCGGACATCCCACATGCCCCGAATGGACAAATTCCCGATCCATGACATCAGCCTGCATATTTCACCTCATGCAACCCCATCCAGACACTTTCCTTTTGCGGCGCGTCGCTGTTTTTCGTCTGCCAGTAGATCTGTGTCAGCATCTCCGGCGTCACGTCCCGGCCGCCGATTCCGGCGATAAAGCCGAATACGGGAGGATGGTCGGGTGTATTGCAGAGGGCGGCCCGGACCTCCTGGGCGAAGATGCCGCCGGCCCCAAATGAGAAATTCCGGTCGACGACGGCGACCTTCTTTGCCCCTTTTAGTTCTTCGCAGATCCGCTCACAGGGAAAGGGCCGGAACAGCTTGATCTTCAGAATGCCGACTTTTTCTCCCTTTGCCCTCAAATCCCGCAGGGCGAGGCGGCAGGTACTTGTCATGGTTCCCGACATCACGAAAATAATTTCGGCGTCCTCGCAGGCAATCGCCTCCACGGGACCGTAACGCCGGTCGAATTGCGCGGCGAAGGCCTCCTCAATCTCGCCGAAACGAATCAGGGCGTCGTCCATGGCCATCGCGATGTGATAACGCATCTCCATATAGTCGCCGGGAGCCACCAGCGGGCCGAACCCGCAGGGGTGCGCCGTGTCCAGTTGAAACTTCGGAACGTAGGGAGGCAGAAACCGGTCGACCGCTTCCTGACTGGGGACGTCCACCGGTTCATAGGTATGGGAGAGATAAAAAGCGTCCAGGACGATCATGACGGGCAAATTCACCGCCTCGGCCAGATAAAAAGCCTGGAGAGTCGAGTCCAGCACCTCCTGGCCGTCCTCGCAGTACATCTGGATCCAGCCCGTATCCCGCTGGGCCAGGCTGTCTGTCTGATCGACCCAGATGTTCCATCCCGGCGCGAGGGCGCGGTTGACCTCGGCCATGACGATGGGAAGCCGGGCGCCGGACGCCCAGTGCAGCAGCTCATGCATCAAAGCCAATCCCTGCCCGGAAGTCGCAGTGAAGGTTCTCACCCCCGCAGTCTGGGCGCCGATCAGCGCGGCCATGCAGGAATGCTCGCTTTCCACGCGCAGGAACCTGGCCTTCATCAACCCCTTGGTGCAGTATTCCGACAGGATCTCCACGATATGGGTCTGCGGCGTGATGGGATAGGCGGAAATCACCTGAACCTTCGCCAGTCTCACCGCTTCCGCGACGGCATGGCTGCCTTCCAGAACCCGCTTCATGACATCTCCTCCCCGAGGGACATGGCATTGCG
>CAYXQK010000217.1:0-4142 GCA_964467445.1 uncultured Syntrophaceae bacterium | reverse complement strand
CTGTGCCGCATCAGATGAGGGTGTCTCAAAAAAGTATTTCTTGTCTTGACACATCCAGGGATAAAATAATAAACTATCCCCGTGAGATTGCATCGTTTTGAAGACGGGCGCCTTGCGGAACATCATCAGGAGAACCCATGTACGAAGTGACCATTCGAAAATCCTTCTCCGCCGCGCATATCCTGAAGGACATCGGCGGAAAATGCGAGGACCTCCACGGACATAATTTTATCGTGGAGGCAACCGTGCAGGGGGAATCCTTGAACGGGGAAGACATCCTGATCGACTTCCGGGATCTGAAAAGATGGACCAATGAGATTTTGGAGACGCTTGATCACAAGTATCTCAATGAAATCGAAGTGTTCAATGGCATAAACCCTTCATCGGAGCGGATCGCCCGATACATCCATGACCGGCTTGCAGAGAAGGTGAAAACCCTGGGCCTGAAGATTGTGCGTGTGACGGTCTGGGAATCGGAAAATGCGCGCGTCGCCTATTATGACCATGAATGACATCCAGAATCAGAAAGATCATAGAAACATCAATATCACGAAAGTGGGCGTCAAGGGCATCAAGTACCCCATTATCGTCCTGGACCGCGCCCAGGGAACCCAGCCGGTCAACGCCGCCATCAACATGTACGTCAGCCTGCCCCATCATTTCAAGGGGACGCACATGAGCCGGTTTGTGGAGATCCTCAATGAATTCCGGGGACAGATCAACATCAAGACCTTTCATTCGATCCTCGAAAAAGTCCGGGAAAAGCTCCGCGCCGAATCGGCCCACATGGAAATTGAATTTCCCTACTTCATTGAAAAGGCGGCCCCCGTCTCCAAAGCGAAAAGCCTGATGGAATACCGCTGTTCCTTCTGCGGGCACAATAATGGCAAGAAAAGCGATTTCCTGGTCGGGGTGGTCGTTCCCGTCACCACGGTCTGCCCGTGTTCACGGGAGATCAGCAGAATGGGAGCGCACAATCAGCGCAGCATGGTTTCGGTAAAGGTCCGCTTCCGGAAATTCTTCTGGATTGAAGACATCATCCGGATCATCGAAAGTTCCGCCAGCGGCGAGGTTTATTCGCTGCTCAAGCGGCCGGACGAGAAATACGTCACCGAAAAAGGGTATGAAAACCCCATGTTCGTCGAGGACGTGGTGCGAAATGTGGCTCAGCAGTTGAATCTTCACGACAATTTCACCTGGTACAGCGTGGAGGCCGAGAACTTTGAAAGCATCCACAATCACAGTGCCTATGCCTATGTGGAGAAAGAATGAACCAGAAACTGTTTTTTAACCTCTACAACCAGGGTTTCATCCGCGTGGCGCTCTGCATTCCCGACGTGCGCGTGGCGGATGTCTCGTTCAACGCCGCCCAGACGATCAAACTGGCCCGACAGGCCGCCGCAGGCGACGCCGTTTTCGCCCTTTTCCCGGAGCTGGGCGTCTCCGCCTATTCCAATGAGGATCTCTTTCATCAGGATGCGCTGCTGAACAGCGTCCGCGACGCGCTGCAGCGGATTCTCGCTGAAACCCGCGATCTGAACATGATCCTGGTCGTGGGCGCGCCCCTGCAGATTGACGCCTCGCTTTTCAATTGCGGCGTCGTCCTGTATCAGGGCCAGATTCTCGGCATTGCCGTCAAATCCTATCTGCCGAATTACCGGGAATACTATGAAGGCCGCCAGTTCAGACCCGCCGAAGAGCTCCTTGCGGAAACGATCACACTCTGCGGACAGGAGCATATCCCCATCGGCGCGGACCTCTTCTTCGAGGTGTCGAACATTCCGAACTTCCGGTTTTTCATTGAAATCTGCGAAGATGCCTGGGTTCCCGTCCCGCCTTCCAGCTTTGCCGCCATGGCCGGGGCAACCGTCATCGGCAACCTCTCGGCTTCCAATGTCACGATCGGCAAGTCCGAATACCGCCGCAGTCTGGCCGAAAATCAGTCTGCCCGCTGCATTGCGGCTTATCTGTACGCTGCGGCCGGTCCCGGCGAGTCCACAACGGATCTGGCCTGGGACGGCCACGCCATGATCTGCGAAAACGGTAATCTCCTCGCAGAATCGGCGCGGTTCGCCCAGACGCCGCAGGTGATTTACGCTGACGTGGATCTGGACCGCCTCACCCAGGATCGCATGCGCATGACGAGTTTCGGCCAGAATGCCCGCACACACAGAAAAAGGATCGTGGATTTCCGTCGCGTTTCTTTTCCGGTGGAACCGATTGAAAAGCGCCTCCTGCTTAACCGTGAATATCCGCGCTTTCCCTACATCCCCGCAGACCTGGCCAAACGGGATAAACGATGTTACGAGGTCTATAACATCCAGGTCCAGGGACTGGCCAAGCGACTCCAGGCGTCCGGCGCCGACAACGTGGTGATCGGCATTTCGGGAGGACTCGATTCCACGCATGCCCTCATGGTCGCGGCGCGGACCATGGATCTGCTGAATCGTCCGCGGTCTCAGGTGCTGGCCTATACCATGCCCGGTTTTGCCACCACCGACAAAACCTATCAGAACGCCCTGCGGCTCATGCGGGCGCTCGGGGTGGAAGCCAACGAGATCGATATTCGACCGAGCTGCCGGCAGATGCTCAAAGACATCGGCCATCCATACGCCGACGGCAAGGATGTTTATGATATTACTTTTGAAAATATCCAGGCAGGCGAGCGGACCTCGCATCTTTTCCGCCTGGCCAACATGAGAAATGCGCTGGTCGTCGGCACCGGCGATCTCAGCGAGCTGGCCCTCGGGTGGTGCACTTATGGCGTGGGAGACCACATGTCCCACTACAATGTCAACGCCAGCGTCCCCAAGACCCTGATCCAGCACGTGATCCGCTGGGTCGCGCAATCCGTCATTTTTTCAGGGGACATATCGGAGGTCCTGCTGGACATTCTGGAGACGGAGATCAGTCCGGAGCTGATCCCGGGCAAGGAAGGCCAGCAACCAGGGCAGAAGACGGAATCCGTCGTCGGCCCCTTTGAACTTCAGGATTTCAATAATTTTTATATCACGCGCTACGGTTATCTGCCCACGAAAGTCGCTTTTCTGGCCTACTGCTGCTGGCGGGATAAAACGCTCGGTTTCTGGCCTGATGTTCCGGACCACAAGCGAAATGAATACGGCATCGGCCAAATCAAACACTGGCTCAATGTTTATCTCTATCGTTTTTTCAAGACCAGTCAGTTCAAACGATCCTGCGTCCCCAACGGCCCGAAGGTGGGCTCCGGGGGATCTCTCTCTCCGCGGGGCGATTACCGGGCCCCCAGCGACAGTGAGGCCGCCGTCTGGCTGGAAAGCGCCCGCCTCATTCCTGATGGAGAATAATGGTATGAAACGGGAGCAATACAAGGATTTCGACGCGACGCAGCTCTTTTGTCCAACCTGTCGGCAGGCGGTTCCGGTACGCAAGCGACTGCTGCTTGTTTTGACCAACGGGGAAAAATACGATTATTCCTGCGCGCTCTGCGGAACTTCCGTGGGCGACAAGATGGTGTCCAACCGGGACAACCAGCCCCTGATCATTCGATAAATATTGCGATGATGAATCCCACAAAAAAGGCCGGGGCAGATGCCCCGGCCTTTTTAACCAGCTTTTATTAATCTTGCCTATCTGCCGATGACGTAGCGATAGGGATCGATCACGTCGCGCAGGATGTGGAGTTCTTCGGCCGTCGGCGGCTTGTTTTCCACGATCTTGTCGGCTTTCAGCAGCTCAAAACCGCAATTGTCCTGGATATCCTTCACGGAATAGCCGGGATTGACGCCGATGATTCTCATGCGTTTGGACCCTTCCTCGAAATCCATCACCGCCATGTTGGTGATGATCTTGTAGGGGCCCGCACCGAGCGGCAGACCGGATTTGGCACGGGAGTCGCCGCCCGTAAGCCAGCCCGGCGTCGTGATATAGTTGATCTTCTCGGCAAAGCGCTTGGGATCCTGAGGCGTCATGACCATCATGCGCCAGCAGAACGAGGCGAAGTCATTGGCGCCGCCGCTTCCGGGGAAACGGACCTTCGGTTTCTGATGGTCCGCGCCGATCCGCGTCGAATTCAAATTGCCGTACATGTCGATCTGGGCGCCGCCCAGGAAGGTATAATCGATCATCCCCCTGCAGGCGGTTTCCATAATCTCGCACATGCC
>CAYXQK010000216.1:0-3566 GCA_964467445.1 uncultured Syntrophaceae bacterium | reverse complement strand
GGTGGAAAAAATGGGAGCCGTGAAGGCGCTGAAGCTCCCCATCAGCGTCCCCTGTCACTGCCGCCTGCTCGATCCGGCGGCTCAGTGGTTGCGGGCGGATTTGGAAAAGGTCAGCTTTGATGATTTTCAGACACCGGTGATTCCCAATTGTGATCCCGACATTTTCTATACCAGAGAAAACGCGCGGGAACTGTTGACCAGACAGATCACCTCCCCGGTTAAATGGCAGGAAACCATTGAAAGGATGGGGCATCTGGGCGTTGATACGATTGTTGAAATCGGCCCTAAACGTACCTTATCCGGACTCATCAAAAGAATCGATCGGAAAATGCGGCTCCTGAATGTGGAGGATTTTGCGTCTTTGAAAAAAACGGCCTCCTTTTTCGAAAAGGAGGGTTAATCCTTGCAAGTAATGAATTATATCAAATAAACAGCAATGTATATATCTGTATAAGGAGGTATTTTAGATATGACTCTTGAAGAGAAGGTCATAACGATTATCATGGAGCAACTGGATGTCACCCGTGAGGAATGCAAACTGGAAGCATCCTTCATCGACGATTTAGGCGCCGATTCCCTGGATCTGGTCGAACTGATCATGGAAATGGAGGAAAATTTCGGCATCGAAATCGCCGATAACGAGCTGGAAAAAATCCGTACCATTCAGGATGCCATTGATTTCCTGAGAAACAAGGGCATAAAATAGTTCTTCCGAAGGGGGTTTTTGTGAAAAGGAGGGTTGTCGTTACCGGTCTCGGCGCCGTCACGCCACTGGGCAATACTGTTCAGGAAACCTGGGCGGGTGTCTGTGCCGGCCGATCCGGCGTCGGTCCGATTACCAAATTCAATACCACGGGATTTTCCACGCGGATTGCCGGAGAGCTCAAGAACTTCAACCCCCTTATTTTTATCAATAAAAAGGAAGCCCGCCGGATTGACGATTTCATCATCTACGCCTTGGCATCCGCGCATATGGCCATGACCGATTCGGGATTATCCGTGAATGAAAACTTCGCAGAGCGGACCGGCGTGATCATCGGCTCTGCCATCGGCGGCTTGATCACCATCCACGAGTGTATCGAGGAGGTTCTCCGGAAAGGCCCCGGCAGGATTTCTCCCTTTACCGTCCCCGCCATTCTGGCCAACCTGGCCGCCGGCCATGTCTCCATTCGCTTTGGCGCAAAAGGACCGATCGGTTGTCCGGTGACGGCCTGCGCGGCCGGAAACAATGCCATCGGCGATGCGTTCCGGACCATCGCTCATGGCTATGCGGATGTCATGATTGCCGGCGGCGTGGACGCGGCCATATCGCCCCTCTGTATCGCCGGTTTCAATGCCATGCGCGCCATTTCCGTCCGAAACGATCAACCCGAAAAGGCGAGCCGGCCCTTTGACCGGCAGCGCGACGGCTTTGTTATCGGCGAAGGGTGCGGCATCGTGATCCTCGAAGAACTGTCCTTTGCCCGGCACAGAGGCGCTAAAATCTATGGCGAGGTTGCCGGTTTCGGCTCTACCAGCGACGCTTTTCATATGGCCGCCCCGCCGCCCGGGCACGCGGGGGCCGCCCGCTGCATGAAGGAAGCGCTGGGCGACGCCGGGATGGCGCCCGCGGAAATTGATTATATCAACGCCCACGGCACCTCGACGCCATTGAATGACGAATATGAAGTCGAGGCGATCAAAACCGTCTTCGGCCAACATGCTTACAAGTTAGCGGTCTCCTCGACCAAGTCCATGACCGGGCACATGCTGGGCGCTGCAGGCGGCGTCGAAGCCATCTTCGCGCTCAAGGCCATCTGCGACGGGATCATTCCTCCGACCATCAATCTGGACAACCCGGGTGTCGGCTGTGACCTTGATTTTGTCCCGCATCAAGCCCGAAAAAGGGAAGTCCGGGCGGCCATGTCGAATACCTTCGGCTTCGGCGGTGTCAACGCGGTGCTCATTTTGAAAAAATTTGTGGATTGATTCATGTTGACTGAAAAGATTATCATCGGCGCGGATCACGCCGGTTTCGCGCTGAAAGAATCATTAAAATCCTCTCTCGTCCGGCTTGGCCTGGAGATAACCGACGTCGGGACCGGAAACGCCGATTCCGTGGATTACCCGGATTTCGGCTGCCGGGTCGCGGCGGGCGTGTCCTGTGGAGCATTTGCCAGAGGGATTCTGATTTGCGGCTCCGGTGTGGGCATGACCATCATTGCCAACAAATATCCGCGCGTCAGGGCCGCGCTGTGCCTGGACGAGGAAACGGCGGAGCTGAGCCGGCGCCATAACGATTCGAATGTCCTCTGTCTGGCCGGACGCAAAACAGATCCGGAAAAGGCAGAGAAAATCATAGAGGTATGGTTGAAAACCGCCTTTGAGGGGGGGCGCCACATCCGGCGGATCGAAAAAATCCGGGAGATTGAAAAAGAAGTTTGCGCTCGTCAGAATGAACTTTAACGAAGCCGTCAAGCTCGAATATTGCCCATACAAAGGAGAAATCATATGTCCCCATTGAAAAAAACGGATCCCGAAATCGCCCGGGCCATCCTGGAAGAAACCTTACGGCAGGCGGGAAAGCTGGAGATGATTGCTTCGGAAAATTTCGTCAGTGAAGCGGTCCTGGAAGCCCAGGGGAGCATCATGACCAACAAGTATGCCGAAGGCTATCCTGCCAAGCGTTATTACGGGGGCTGCGAATATGTCGATGTGGCGGAAACATTGGCCATCGAACGATGCAAACAGCTCTTCGGAGCGGATCATGTCAATGTTCAGCCCCATTCCGGAACCCAGGCCAATATGGCCGTTTATTTCTCCGCCCTGGAGCCGGGCGACACCATTTTAGGCATGAATCTCTCCCACGGGGGGCACCTCTCGCACGGCAGCCCCGCCAATTTCTCCGGAAAACTCTACAACGTGGTGGCCTATGGCGTGGATAAGGAAACGGAAACGATCGATTTCAATGAAGTGGAGGCGCAGGCCCGCAAACACAAACCGAAAATGATCGTCGTCGGCGCCAGCGCTTACCCCAGAACCATCGATTTCAATAAATTCAGGCAGATCGCCGATCAGGTCGGGGCGGTGATCATGGCGGATATTGCTCATATCGCCGGCCTGGTGGCCACGGGACTGCATCCCTCGCCGATACGGATCTGCGAGTATGTGACCTCCACGACCCACAAAACCCTGCGGGGTCCGCGCGGCGGCCTCATCATGTGCAAGGAAGCCTTTGCCAAAACCCTCAACAGCCGCGTCTTTCCCGGCATGCAGGGTGGGCCGCTCATGCACATCATCGCCGCCAAGGCGGTGGCCTTCAAGGAGGCCCTGTCGGCAGAATTTAAAACCTATCAGGCCCAGATCGTGAAAAACGCCAAAACCCTGGGCGAAGCGCTCACGGCGGAAGGATTCCGCCTCGTATCGGGAGGCACGGACAACCACCTGATGCTCGTGGACCTGACCCCCAAAGGCGTCACGGGTAAAGACGCCCAGGAAGTCCTGGACCGGGCAGGGATTACGGTCAATAAAAACGGGATCCCGTTCGATACGAAGGGGCCCATGGTGACCAGCGGCATCCGGGTCGG
>CAYXQK010000215.1:0-7536 GCA_964467445.1 uncultured Syntrophaceae bacterium | reverse complement strand
AGGGCCAGCATCAACACGATGACCAGGAGAATGGCAGGTGTGCGTTTCATGACCGTCAAACTACTTCAGGGACCGCCGTTTTGCAATGAAAACCTTGCCGGTAAGCGCGACCAGAAAAAACAGCAGATTGACCATGACGATGGCGGCGCCTGCGGGCAGGTTCATCAGCAGGGAGCCGAAGATGCCCGTCACAACGGAACATACGCCCGTCAAGCCGGCGATCACCAAGGTATTCCGGAATCCCCGGGCCAGTTGCAGCGCCGTGACCGCAGGCAGGATCAGAAGCGCCGAAACGAGCATGATCCCCACCACATTCATGGCCAGGACCACGGTCACCGCAGCCAGCAGAACCAGCATGGCATTGATCTTTCGCGTATTGATGCCCGAAGTGACGGCAAATTCCTCATCAAAGGTAATGGAAAAGAGTTCATGGTAGTAAACAACAATCAGAAGCAGGACGATTAGCGACAGGAAAATCGAAATCATGACTTCGGTATCGCTGATGGCCAGAATATTCCCGAAGAGGGTGCTGAAGAGATCCACATTGAAGCCTCCGGCAACACTGGCCAGGATAATTCCGCCGGCGATTCCCAGCGATGAAACGACACCGATGGCCGCATCCCCGTAAATCCGGGCCTTCTCGGTCAGTTTCAGAATTCCCAGGGAACTCAGCATCACCAAGGGAATGGAGATGTAAAGGGGGTATATCTTAAAAACCAGGCCGAGCGCGACACTGCCGAACGTGACATGGGCGAGCCCGTCTCCGATCAGCGAAAGCCGCCGCAGCACAAGCAGCACGCCCAGCATGGAACAGAGCAGGCCTACAAAGCAACCGGCAATCAGCGCCCGCTGGATGAAACCGTATTGCAAGTACTCCAGGATATCCATACATTCATCACTATTTTAGTTTTTGCATAACCTCTGAAAAATGGTTCGCAAGCGGCGAATCAAATGTTTTCCGTTGAGGGGGACACGACTCTGTCATGTCCCCCTGACGTTAACGGCTTATCCTGAATCATGATTATGTCTGGCCGTTCTCTTAGCGGAAAAGATTTTTGAGACGCGGCGAAGCCATTTTTCAGAGGTCTCTATTTATGCAACATGGCGATGGCAGATAATATGCTGCGCACCCCCTCCGAAAAGGGCTGTCATGTTTTCCGACCGGCAGAATTCATCGAAACCGCCGTAAAAAATGATCTTCCGGTCGATATAGAGCAGTTTGTTGGCATACTGCCCGATGGTGCCGATGTCGTGGGTTACCAGTATCATCGTCACGCGGCTGTTCTTGTTCAGATCGTGCAGGGTGGCAAAAAAATGTTCACGGGTCTCCGGGTCCAGGGCGACTGTCGGCTCATCGAGGATGATCATCTCCGGGTCGCTGACGATGGCGCGGGCGATCAGGACCCGCTGCTGCTGCCCGCCCGAGAGTTCCCCGATGAGTTTACGCCCGATATCCGCAATGCCGAGCCGCTCCAGCGCCCGGTCAATGGCGCGGTGATCAGCCCTGTCCAGACGCCGGGGGAATGACTTCCGGGCGATCAGACCGAGGGACACCACCTCGCGCACAGTGGCCGGAAAATTGGGATTGAATCCGCCTAACTTCTGGGGCAGATAGCCGATCTTATGCCAGTCCTGAAAATGTTCAAGGGCCTGCCCGAACAGGGCAACTCTGCCGGTCAGGGATGGTGCAACCCCCAGGATCGCCCGGACCAGCGTCGTCTTCCCGGAACCGTTCGGTCCCACAAGCCCCACGTAGTCTCCCGTCTCGATCTCAAAGGAAATGTCCGTCAGGACCTCGATGGCCTGATATTGAAAATAGAGATTTTCGACATGGATCACGGCTGTGGACACTGAAGCCCCCGTCTCAGATTCTGAAGATTGATCTGCATCAGATCCAGAAAGCTGACGCCCCGCTCAAATTCCTCTTTACTGACATTATGGGCGCCGTGCAGCATCAGCAGGGATACCCCGGTTTCCCGGGCAATTGATTCCGCGATTCGGGGCGAGAGCAGTTCCTCATAAAAAAGATGATTCAGGCCGTTCGCCTTCAGGGTCTTGCTGATCCGGACCATGCCGGCCGGCGTCGGCTCCGCATCGGGGGAAAAACCCGAAACAGCCACGTACTTCAGCCCGTACCGTTGAGCCAGATACCCGAAGGCAGAGTGGCCGCCGTGCACGATTATTTTTTTCCGGCAACCCGACAGGCCCTCCCTGAACTGCCGGTCCAGGTCGTTGAGCTTCGCTTTATAGGCGCCTGCGTTTGCCTGATAAAAGCCTATGTTCAAGGGATCTTTTTCAATGAATCCGGACAGGATATGATCCACTATTTTTTCGGCATTGGAAAAGTCCAGCCAGATATGGGGATCTGCGCCGCCATGATCAGAGCCATGCCGATGACCTGCCTTTTCCCCCTCTCCATGCTTATCATGATCTGAGATCATCGCGATCCCTTGGCCTGACTCAATAATCTTCAGTTCCCGGTTCTGCACGCCCTTGAGCACGTCTTGAACCCAGGGCTCCATCGCGCTGTTCGTGTAAATAAAGACATTTGCCTGATTCAACCGGACCATATCGCCCGGCTTGGGTTCGAAGCTGTGGGCTTCGAGACCCGGGGGCAGCAGTAAAGAAACATCCGCCCTGCCCTGACCGATATTCCTGGCAAAATCATAAAGCGGAAACAGCGAGGTAACAACGATCAACTTCTTGCCCGGACCGGCTTTTTCCTGTTTCACCTGGCAGGAGATCAAAAACATCATCATGACGCAAGCCGCCAAAGCGACGGCCAGCCCCTTGATTTCTATGTCTGTCGTCTGTGACCTCAACTTTCGTGCCTCTCACTATCTGTTTTATGTCCGTTCGCGCCTCTTCGGGTGCATGACCAAATTCGACGGCTTCGTAAAAAGTCAAGAATTCCCTCCCCCTCCCCTTCATCCCCTCCCGCCAGGGGAGGGGAAAAGAGACTTTTTGCGAAGCCGTCATCATTTGCAACTCGCCTGCATTACAACCGTTCCTGACACTGACGGCACACACCGTTGACGTGCACGTGCACGTCGTCGATCCGGAAGGTGTTCGGACCGGCAAACAAGTCCAGCGCCTGGGATAATGTGAGCGGCGGCAGGCAGGACATGATCCGGCAGGTTTTACAATAAAAATGCGGATGAATGGGATTATGCCGACAGGCCATCTCGTAAAGGTTCGTCCCCTGGTCCGTCGGCAACTCACGGATAATCCTGTGTTCCTTGAGGGAGGACAGAATCCGGTAGACGGTCACCTTGTTGATCTTTTGCCGGGAATCCGTCCGATTCAGGATTTCTGAGGCGCTGAGCGGTCCGCCTGCCTGAATGATGATCTTCAGTACGGCCATCCGCTGCGTGGTCTGGCTCAGGCCGGCGTCCCGCAGGGTTCCCGCCGCATTGCAGTGTTCGTTCTTTGGAGTCATGCCTTTTTTTATATTAAATGCAACTGGATTGCAAACAATTTCATGAGCCATCTCCTTATTTTTACAAAGTCGTCATTTTTAAGTTTGCACAACAGGCGTGATTAAGCTACAAATGACGACATATTATTCATCCTGTTGTTTAACCGTCTCAAGGGGATTTTTTCATGCGACAGCCGATATCGAGACTGCTGTTCGACCGCAATGACCAGCAGTTGCTGGTCATGCTCAACGATATCCTGAACAGAGAGAAATCCGGCAAGCCCCTCGAGAGCCTTCTGAATCCGTACCTGCATCCCCATGGGATCAAGGAGCTGGCTGCGCCGCAGGGCCTGCGGATCGCCTATGCGATGATGCACTTTCTTGATTCCCTGGAGGCCGGCAAGGCCCATGAACGCGTCAGCGCCCTGCGTTCCGTCCGCGAAGAAGTGCTCAACGCCACGCGCAGTCCCCTGCGCAACAACACCGCGCGGGTGCTTCTGCAGATCATGAAGGAATTGGTGCGGACGCGGAACGATCGTCGCCGCCAGATCGAACTGGCCCATGACTTCCGTACGGCGCGTTCCGGGAAACCCCGGATCGTCCGCGCCCTGCTGCGCCGCTACCATCTCCTGGAAATGCCGGAGGCCTGGAATCAGATCGCTTTCGACGATCACGTCCATGATGCGAACACCAAGGGGCGAAAGTCGCCAACCCACCTCGTGATGGATGCCTGGATCAAGGGGGTCCGCCATCTGACGGTGGTCTATTACAACTATATCGAACCCGAGGCGGCGGCTGAGCTCCTTGAGGCCGCGGACATCATGAGAATGACCATCCGCATCGGCGTCTCTGTTCACGCCAGGTTTCGGAATCATTTTGTTCCTTTCATCTGGATCCCCCGCGGTTTTGCCGATACCGGGGGTTTTCTGAACTTCCTGGCGGAAAAACCCGTGATGGACTTCATGACAGAGGGACGCAAGGTTTCCGAATACCGCGCCGCCTGCGTCCTGAAGTCTCTTCAGGCCTTCAACGAGCGCCATCGCCCCGATATTGAGAGCGCCTTTGACGTGGAAATTCCCCGGCTCGAAGAAGCGGACTTTCTATCCTTCGTGGGCAAGGGACAGGTTTCAAATCTTCACCTGGCGGAGTTTATCCATCTGTATTTGCTCCCAGCTCTCCAGAAACGCATGGCCGTCCTCCGGGAACACTACCCCAGGGTAACGACCGAAGAACGCCTCCGGATTGAGGGCCTTGTTGAGGAAATGAACGCGCTGGATTCGGAGGCCGTTGTGGAACGCTATCTGCGTCCCGCCTGTAATCCGGACATTCCCAATCCCAACATTCCCGGCGATTCTCCCGACGAGCCCGACCTGCTCAAACTGACCCCGCCGGCCTTGATGAACCGCATCCGGGAACTCCACCCCAGTTCTCGCATCACCCTGAATCCGGGCGGGCTGAACAATGCAGACATCCTGGAGCTCATCTACGACTGCCGGGGTATGATTACCCACCTCGAAGTTTTCAATTTAAAGGACTATGCCTCCGGCAAGAGCGTGATCACACGAGAGATAAACGAACTGCAACTGGCGCTGAATGTCGGCAACGTCATCGCGCTGAAACGCGTTATTCTTGGCATCATCGCACAACAGGAAGCATCGGCCGATCGGTCGCCGGAGCAGATTGAGAAGCTGCGCAATATCCTCCGTGATATCCCCGGGCTGAAATCCTGCTATAGGCAAGCTCCCCTGCGTGCCCGCATCGGCAGCGATTCTACGGGACGTTCCCACCATCTCCAGGGCATGGGCCTTGCGATTATGGAAACCCTGCCGCAGCGTGCACAAAAAGAAATTCAGCAGGCCGCCATCCCCTATGGCGAGTTGATCCCCATTGTCACGCGCGCCTATCTGCGGGAAACCTTCATTCCGCGGAGAAGTGTCAGTGCCTGGGTGAATGCGTTCTACCGCCTGGTCCGCCTCCTCCCCGGCATGCACCTTTTCGGCCAGCGGCGCCGTGAAGAATGGGTCAAACAGAATTACTCCACGCAGTTGGGAGCACCGGGGAATATCGCGACGCTGAGCGCTGTGAGGGAGGAGCGCCCCAACACGCTGACCCTGAAAGAGCCCCTGCCGCCCTCTCATCCGAGGTTTTCCTGGAAATACCTTAACAGCCACCTGAAAACGTCTCTGAAAGTTGCTTTCGG
The DNA here is from genome assembly GCA_964467445.1 of uncultured Syntrophaceae bacterium. Classification (GTDB taxonomy): domain Bacteria; phylum Desulfobacterota; class Syntrophia; order Syntrophales; family Fen-1087; genus JAPLJM01. The sequence continues at coordinate 1,918 of CAYXQK010000215.1, read as the reverse complement.
CTTTGTTCCCGCCTTTCTGACGTTTTACTTGAGCAAGGACTGGTGGGTTCTGGCCTACGGCGGCGCTATCATCTGGTTCGGGATTACCGGGCTTCGCAACATCATCCAGTCGGTTCTGGGCGGCGGCGGTCTGCGGCGCACAACCCTGCTGCACTGGAAAGATTACGTCAGTTGGGAGCGCCTGGCCGATTCTTTGATGTTCACGGGATTTTCGGTTCCCCTGCTCGACTACTTCACCAAGACTCTCTTGCTTGAGGGATTACTGGGAATCACCACGGCCAACAATCCCGCTGTCCTGTACGCCGTCATTGCCCTGGTGAACGGGCTGTATCTGTCCGGTCATAACGCCTTCCGCGGTCTGCAGCGGGCTGCCGTTGTGGGGAGTGGTTTTCGCAGCATTCTGTCCATTCCGATCGCCATTGCGTTGAACACAGGAATCAGCGCGATTCTCACCATGGCAGGGATAAACGGGGTCAACAGCATCCTCCAGCAGTGGGCCGCCGTGATTTCCAAACTGGCCTCCGATACCGTAGCTGCCGTGATCGAGGGGCTGGCCGACCGCTTTGACAACATGCGGATGCGCGCCCGGGACTATGCCGCCAAGCTGCCCCAGGTGTTTGACGTTTATGCCAAGCTGGAGTTGCTTTTCCCCGAGGAAGATATGCTGTCCATGCCGGCGACGCCTGTGGTGACAGTTCACGCCATCAGTAGCGAGGCGAGAAATCTGGAAAGGATCATGATCATCAACGCCCTCGATCTGATGTATTTCTGGATGTATCAGCCCCGCGCCCGGCATATCCTGCAGGAACGCCTGAAAAAGATGTCTGCCGAGGAGAAAAAAATCCTCCTGCATTCCCAGGTCATACTCCGCCGGAGCCGGGACGTGGACCGGATGTTCCATGAAGGCCTCCTCGGCCGGAATTACAAACGGGCCCTCTCATTCTATGAGGACCGTCACCAGGAGTACCTGTCCGCCGTGGAAAAGATGACGTCTTCGTAAAAAGTCCATTTTCTCCTCCCCTGGCGGGAGGAGATGGAGAGGAGGGGGAGGGAATTTTTTACTTCTTTTACGAGTGTGTCAAGGATGATCACCTCTTGAATCAGCCTCGAAGGCCCGTTTTCACTTGACAGGCCTGCAGGGCTTCCCTATACTTCGCGCTCCGCGCCGCGAACAGGACGAGTAACCATATCAAAACCAGAGACCGTATATCAGCCCATGACCCGTCTTTTTAATGTAAATTTTCATCCCCTGGATTTGCTTTTAAGGCATGTCCGGCTGGTTACCGCCGGCATCTGGGATATTCTGCGGGATGCCATCAAGAATTACGAGAGCAACGGCGATACCAATCAGGCGGCGGCCATTGCCCTGTACGCCATTTTGTCCATCATTCCGCTCTTCATCCTGACCATCCTGATGGCCGGTCAGTTTTTCGGTTCCTATCCAAATATTCAGCATGAGATCACCGAGGGTATCCGGGGGCTGCATCTTTACTTTAACGCGGAGCTGCTGGATCAGTTGGGCCAGATCGATGAAAAGCAGAACGTTCTCGGGTGGGTCGGAATCATCACACTGATCTGGTTTTCCTCCATGATCTTCGGCGCCATCGAGACCGCGTTTAACCTGATCTTCCGGGCAAAAGCCTATCGCAATTATCTCCTCTCAAAACTTCTGGCCATGGCCATGATCCCCATGATGTGGACGGTGGGCGTGGCGAGTGTCGGGGTCACCTACGTCGCCGCCATCCTGGCGCAGCAGCCCACGATCTTCAAAAGCGAGGTCCTGATCATTCACGGTTTCTTTTTCCGCGCTATCCTTCCCTATCTCGTCACCGTTCTGTTTTTCACCATCGTCTATAAAGTGATCCCCCCCGTGAGAATCAGCTGGTGGAACGCCCTGATCGGCAGTGCCATTTTTTCG
>CAYXQK010000214.1:0-8041 GCA_964467445.1 uncultured Syntrophaceae bacterium | reverse complement strand
GCCTATAACATCTCCCAGGTATTCATCGGGGATTTCTATGTCTATCGTGACAATGGGTTCCAGCAGGGTCGGCTGGCAAGCAAGCACGCCCTTCTTGAATCCCATGGAGCCTGCAATCTTGAAGGCCATTTCCGATGAATCGACCGTATGGTAGGAACCATCCACCAGCGAAACCTTCAGATCTACCATGGGATAACCCGCCAGAACGCCTTCTTCCATGGCTTCGACGATTCCCTTTTCCACGGCGGGGCGGTATTGCCCGGGAATGACGCCGCCTACGATCTTGTCCACAAATTCAAAGCCGCTGCCCCGGGGCAGGGGCTCAATATCAAGCCAGCAGTCGCCGAACTGTCCCCGGCCGCCCGATTGCTTCTTGTAACGTCCCTGCACATTGGTTTTTGCCTTGATGGTTTCTTTATAAGGCACCTTGGGAATGTTCAGATTGACCTCCACCCCGAATTTGCGTTTCATTTTTTCGACGGCGACTTCAATATGAATCTGTCCCATGCCGGAGAGGATCATCTCCTTGGTCTGATCGTTTCTGTGGAAGGTCAGCGTCGGATCTTCCTCAGTCAGCCGGTGAATGGAGGAGACGATTTTTTCCTCGTCGCCGCGGGATTTGGGTTCGATGGCAAAGGACATGATTGTCGGGAGGGGGGCCAGTTTTTCGAAGACGATGGGTGTTTTCTCGTTACAGATCGTGTCTCCCGTCGCAGTCTCCTTGAGCTTGGCCACGGCGGCGATATCGCCCGGAACCAGGGATTCGGCCGGTTTCTGGTTCTTTCCCTCCAGGAAAAAAGCGGTGTTGAACCGCTCATGAATTTTCCGGGAGGAATTATAGATGGCGCCTTCGGTGCTGAGCGTTCCGGAATAGACCCGGAAAAGGGTCAGCCGGCCGGCATAGGGATCGGCAATGGTTTTGAAAACCATGGCGGCGAAGGGCGCGGTTTCTTCCGGCGGGCGTTCTTCCACGTTGTCCGTTCCCGGTTTCTTACCTCTTGCGGGACCGCGGTCCACGGGCGAAGGCATGTACTGCACGATAACATCCATCAGGGGGGCCAAACCGATATTTTTCGTCGCGGACCCGCAGATCACCGGCAGCAGGGCGCCGGAAATCACGCCCTTGCGGAGGCCGGCCTTGATCTCTTCCAGAGAGAGCTCGCCGCTCTCCAGATATTTATCCATGAGTGCTTCGTCGCATTCCGCAATATCTTCCACCATCGTTTCCCGGCAAGATTTTGCCTCGTCAGTCATATCACCAGGAATATCAATGACCTTGTAGCCCCCCTTGGGATCATCGAAGGTGTAGGCTTTCATGGACAGCAGGTCCACAATGCCTTTGAATTGATCTTCTTTACCGAGAGGAAGGAACAGGGGCGTTGCCTTTTTCCCCAGTTTTTCCTTGATACTGTCCATGGTTTTGAAAAAATCAGCCCGCTCCCGGTCCATCCGGTTGATATAGATCATCCGCGGGAGATTGAACTCATCGGCGTACTCCCAGACCTTCTGGGTCTGAAATTCGACTCCGCCCACCGCGTCAATCACGACAATGGCGCTATCGGTAATCCGCAGGCAGTTTTGGGTATCATAGGCAAAGTTGGAATCACCCGGTGTGTCAATGATATTGATTTTGTGCTTGTCCCAGTCAAAATAATTTGTCGCGGCGCTGATGGAGATGTGCCGTTTCTGTTCTTCCGGCTCATAATCCATGCTGGAGGTTCCATCATCCACGCGGCCCGGCCTGTCCGATTTTCCGGCAATATAAAGAAATGATTCACAAAGCGACGTCTTCCCGGTTCCGCCATGTCCGATTATCGTCACATTCCTTAAAGATTTCGAGTCATATTTTGCCATGAATACTCCTTTCTATGCAAAGAACGCACGTTCCATGTGGTCGTGCTGTTTAGCCTAAGCGTTCTTTCAAAGTCAAGACAATTCTAAATGACAAGATCACACAATTGGGTTGACATAATCGTTTGTTATCAGTATAAGGGCGCCGTATTGCCGGGGATCAATTCGTCAACAGTCAAAATGCCGTCGTCAGTCGTGCAATCCAAATAACTCGATCAAGCGGACAGGAGTAAACAGGAAGGGCGAGCATGGGAGCAAACGTAAGAAAAATCAAGAAGGTCTTGATAGCAAACCGGGGTGAAATTGCACTACGGGTCATGGGAACGGTTCAGGAACTGGGGCTCGATGCCGTTGTTATTTACGAGAAGCCGGATCGGGAGGCCTACTATGTCCGGATGGCCAATGATGCGATTATGATTGGCGACGGTCCGCGCAGGGATTATCTGAATATCGATAAAATCATCTGGGCAGCCGGAAAAGCGGGCGCCGATGCGATCCATCCAGGGTATGGATTTCTCGCCGAAAACGCTGATTTTTCCGAAGCCTGCCAGAAAGCAGGCATCACCTTTATCGGCCCCCCCCCGCAGGCCATCCGGGACATGGGCAACAAGGTTGTGGCGCGAAAGATCGTGGAGAGGGCCGGCATTCCGACTATTCCCGGGACAGGCGACCTTGTCCGGGGAAGCGCCGGGATCAATGAAGCCTTTGCCTTTGCCAATAAATACGGTTATCCCGTCATGCTGAAGGCTTCTTCCGGAGGGGGGGGGCGCGGCATTCGCAAGGTCATTGACGAGGCGGACCTGATCGTTCAATTGCCCCTGGCCAGGTCGGAAGCCCTGTCGGCTTTCAACGACGAAAATATCTTTATGGAAAAATTCATTGAATCACCCCGTCACGTGGAGATCCAGATTCTGGCGGATCATCACGGAAACACCATTCACCTGGGTTCCCGGGATTGTTCGATTCAGCGGCGGCATCAGAAGCTCCTCGAAATTGCGCCCGCCGACCTGCCGGAGAATGTGTTAACGGCCATGTATGACTGTGCGATCAAGGCAGCGCGGGAAGCGGGATACATCAATGCCGGCACGGTTGAATTCCTGGTCGACTCGAAGACCCATGCGTTCTGGTTCATGGAAATGAACACGCGCCTGCAGGTGGAGCATACGGTTACGGAGGAACTCACCGGGATTGATATTGTCCGGCAGCAGATCTGGATTGCCGAGGGACGGGCCCTCAACATCCCTGAAAATCGTGTAACCCTGCTGGGCAAAGCCGTTCAGGTCAGGATCAATGCCGAAGACCCCAAAAACAACTTCATGCCCGAAGGCGGGAAACGGGTGGAAGTCTATCAATCGCCGGGGGGGCCGGGGGTCAGGCTCGACGGGGCAGTGTATCAGGGCTACAAGATTCCCATGGATTATGATTCACTGCTCGTCAAGATGACGGTCCGCGGCTTTGACTGGGAACAGACCCTGCAGCGCTTAAAGCGGGCTTTGAACGGATTTGTCATTGTCGACCCCAAAACGACCATCCCCTTTTATCTTTCAATCTGTGAGGAGCGCGACTTTCAGGCGGGCCGATTTGACACGGGATACCTCGAAACGCACCCGGGGATTTTCGATTATCCGGAGCCGGAGCGCGAAGTGGCAAAACTGGCGAAGCTCATTGCGGAAATTCATGCAAAGAAAACCAATCCCTACGCCTCCTGACAGAAGCGGATCAGGCCTCATCGTGCAGTAGATGGTGCTACGGAAAAATAATTAAAGCAGATTAACGAAGACAGGATCGAAACATTATGAACGTGTCGTCACACCTTTTAGACGAAAGAATGACTCCCAGGGAATTACAGGAAAAGGGGGTGCATTACGTCCTCGACAGGATCCGGACGCAGAAAGGGTACTTCTTGACCAACACGGAAAGGGACCTCTCACAGTCCGACTTCAAGAACCGGATTATGCCCCACACGCAAATCCTCGCAGCCAAGCCACGCAATGACGCGGGCTATTTCTCCATTGAAATCACCGGTGGGGCCAGCGTGCATGTCGACATGCTGCGCAAACAGATCAATCCGCTGGAAAAACTGGAAGTGCTCAGTCAAAGCATGCCCGATACGCTGTTTCAGACGCTCTGCCGGGGGATCAATCTGTTCGGATACCGGCCGTATCCGGAAAATGTCGTCCGGGCGACGGTCCAGAGTTTTGCCCGCTATGTCCACGTATGGCGGGTCTTTGATTTTCTGAACCACATCCCCAACATGATTCCGGTATTTGAGGAAGTTAAAAAAGCCGGCAGGATCCTGGAGCCGTCCATTTGTTTTTCCACGGGCAAGGAACACACGAATGAATTCTATGTCGGCAAAGTCGGCCAGATTCTGGAGGTCACCGGTGAAGACATTCTTTTATGCATTAAAAATCACGCCGGATTGGGAACGCCCAGGCGGATCGGCGAACTCGTCGAAGCGATTCTGCGAAAATATCCCGATCTGATTATCCATTATCACGGCCACAACACAGATGGCGCTGATATCGGACGCGTCGTCGAAGCCATCCGCAAGGGGGCAAAGATTGCCGATGCCAGCGACCATGCCTTTACGGGCTTTTACGGTCCACCACCGATCCTGACCGTCCTGGATCTGCTCAATGACTACGGCTATCATGCCGCCGGAATTGACCGCCAGGCCGTCATCGAAACCTCCAATGTTCTGAGGCCCGAAAGAGAGTATTACAAGGATTTTGAATCCCAGTTTCTCGGCTTTGATCCATCGGTGCAAATCCACAAGTTGCCGGGCGGTGCGACCGGTTCCAGCTTTGAGCAGGCCGTCAAGGGGGATTTTCTGCAGCGCATGCCGGAAATCCTTCAGAGAGAACTGCCCCGGGTGCAGTTGGACCTGGGGAACTGGTGGAGCGTCACACCGGGTTCCCAGATTCTCTGGACCACGGCCGTCAACAATGTCCTCAAAGGGGTCCGTTACAAGGACGTCAGCGACGATCTGAAGAACCTGCTGCTCGGACGCTATGGCGAGTTTCCTTTCTACCGTCCGGCCGACGACATCTACGCCGCTGTTTTCGGCCCCGAATGGAAGGAAATCGTTGAATGCGACACTTGCTATCAGAAGATTGAAGATATCGCCCTTGATGTGGAAAAGAAGGTCCTGGAGCATCGCCTGGGACGCGCGGCTTCCGAGGATGAACTCGTGCTCTATCTTCAGCACCCCAACGATGCCGTGGATTTCTTCAAGTTTGAAGCGAAATACGGCAAGACATGGGTGCTGTCACCGAAGATCTGGTTCCGGAAGGGCGGTTTCAGCCTGGGAGAAAAATTTGAAGTGCCGGATGTTTTCGGCCGTCTGCATTCGATTGAAATTGGTCCCCAGCGACGGACAAAAACAGGCGATGCAACCACCTATCTGATCATCGATCATCATACGGAGCCGATCGTTACCGAAATGGACCAGGAGGACGGTCCTGTCAGGAAAAAAGCCGCCTTGAGCCTCAAGGAAATCGAGGCGGCGGCCAAGGCAGGAGAGGTGCGCTCCCAGATTACGGGCACGGTCAACGAAGTGTGTGTCACGGAAGGCGAGCAGGTGGCGGTCGGTCAGATCCTGCTCGTTCTGGAGGCCATGAAAATGCTTAACAACGTCACTTCGGAGGTGGCCGGCAAAGTGACGGATGTGCACGTTTCCGCGGGGGACAAGGTGGCTGTCGGAGATCCCCTCATGAATATCATCAAGGAGTAGAATAAGGCGTCGTCGTAATTGACGGCTTGACGTTCGACTGTTCTTATTGTAGGTACTCACCACAGACGACCGGTTATCATGGCGTCTGTGGTTTTTTTGTTAACGCCGGTCAAAGCGGCCGGCTTTTTTTTGAAGGATTAAAATGTTCGGAGCCATCATCAGAAAATTTATAGGCAGCAAGAACGAACGTGAGATGAAACGGTTATCGTTGATTCTGGACGAAGTCAATGATCTGGAGGCGTCTGTTTCAAAAATGACGGATGCCAAGTTGGCAGGCAAGACGCCCTATTTCAGGGAAAAACTCACGCAGGGTGCTTCACTCGAAGATATTATGGCGGAAGCCTTTGCCGTTGTCCGGGAAGCCGCCCGGCGTAGCGTGAACATGAGACCCTTTGATGTTCAAATTCTCGGTGGGTTGGTCCTGCACGAAGGCAAGATCGTGGAAATGAAGACCGGAGAAGGAAAGACCCTGGCGGCCACCATGCCGCTGTATCTGAATGCTCTGGAAGGCAAGGGCGCCCATCTGATCACCGTCAATGATTATCTGGCCCGGCGGGATGCGGAATGGATGGGACCCATCTACGGCCTGCTGGGCATGAGCGTCGGTGTGGTCGTTCATGGCCTTGATGACGATGACCGGCGCAAGGCCTATCATTCCGATATTACTTACGGAACAAATAATGAATTCGGTTTTGATTATCTGCGCGATAACATGAAATTCACGCTGGAGGATTATGTCCAGCGTGATTTCCATTATGCCATCGTGGACGAGGTGGACAGCATTCTGATCGATGAGGCCCGGACGCCGCTGATCATTTCCGGCGCTTCCGAAGAATCAACCGAAAAGTACTACCGGATCAATCAGGTCATCCCGCGCCTGCGCAAGGATAAAGATTATACCGTTGAAGAAAAGAGCCGTACCGTTGTGTTGACGGAAGAAGGCGTGGCGCGCGTCGAGACCTATCTCAAGGTGCAAAACCTCTTTGACCCCAGGAACATTGAACTGCTCCACCATACCAACCAGGCCCTGAGGGCCCACACCCTGTTCAGGCGGGATGTGGATTATGTCGTCAAGGACGGGGAGGTCATCATTGTCGATGAATTTACGGGACGGGTCATGCCGGGCAGGCGATACAGCGATGGCCTGCATCAGGCGCTCGAAGCAAAGGAAAAGGTCAAGATTGAACGCGAGAACCAGACCCTGGCTTCCATCACCTTCCAGAATTTCTTCAGAATGTACAAAAAACTGGCCGGCATGACCGGAACCGCCGATACGGAGGCGGCGGAGTTCGATAAAATCTACAAGCTGGAAGTGCTCGTGGCGCCGACCAACATGCCCATGATCCGGACAGACCATACCGATGTGATCTACAAAACGGAACAGGAGAAATTCAACGCCGTCATCGAGGAAATCAAGGAGATGCATGAGGCGGGACGGCCCGTTCTGGTCGGAACCATTTCCATTGAAAAATCGGAACTGCTCAGCAAGTACCTGACCCGCACAGGGATCAAACATCATGTTCTCAACGCCAAGCACCATGAACGGGAAGCCGAAATCATCGCGGAGGCCGGCCGGCCGGGGCAGGTGACCATCTCCACCAACATGGCGGGCCGGGGTACGGATATCAAGCTGGGGGAAAGCGTGGCCAGCCTGGGCGGCCTTCATATCCTCGGAACGGAACGGCATGAAAGCCGCCGGATCGACAACCAGCTCCGGGGGCGCTCGGGAAGGCAGGGGGACAACGGGTCATCAAGGTTCTATCTGTCTCTGGAGGATGACCTTTTGAGGATCTTCGGGGCTGAGAGAATTTCCGGGATTATGGACAAGATCGGGATTGAGGAAGGCCAGCCGATCGAACACAAGATGATCTCGAAAGCCATTGAAAATGCCCAGAAGCGCGTGGAGGGACAGAACTTCGACATGCGCAAGCATCTGCTCGAATACGATGACGTCATGAACCGCCAGCGGCAGGTCATCTATGAACAGCGGAAGAAAGTGCTCCGGGGCGAGCAGTTGTGGCAAGATATCGAGGAAATGCTTGATGAGGTTGTGGAAGAACTGATCCCTGACTTTATCGATGAAAAGCAGCACCCGGAAGAGTGGAACCTCAAAGGACTTGATGACACGATTTACAAGCAGTTTTTCCTGAAGCTCAATCTCAGTGATCCGGAAAAGGGTCTCAATAGCCAAGAAATCGGGGAAACCATTGTTGCCGCCGTCAAAGGCCATCTGAAGAAGAAGGAGGAGGACTTCGGCGAGCCCCTGATGCAGCATCTCATGAAAATGATCATGCTGCAATCCATCGATACCCAGTGGAAAGATCATCTGCTGGCCATGGACCATCTGAAGGAGGGGATCGGCCTGAGGGGGTACGGCCAGAAGGATCCTGTCCGGGAGTATCAGAAGGAAGGCTATGCCATGTTTATGGAAATGATCTACCGCATCAAGGCCGA
>CAYXQK010000213.1:0-3502 GCA_964467445.1 uncultured Syntrophaceae bacterium | reverse complement strand
CCGCGGATATCTCCTTTCTTGCGGGACGGCTCCCCTTCAGCTCGGAGTTAATATATAAATCTATTCCCCGTTGTCAAGTCCAAAGGTCTCACTTCGGGATCGGCGTTGAGGTGAGCAGGTATTTCAGGTCGTCGTCTTCGAAGCGGATGGAGAGGCCCACGAAACCGGAGCTGTTTCCCCGTTTACTGATAAAGTCATCCCAGCCGCCCGTCAGGTAGAGATACTTGAATAATTGCAGATCGGCGTATCCTTTCAGGTGGGCGTTCCGGTCCGAAGAGAAATCGAAAGCTTCAAAGGTCAGTTTTAACCGGTCGTTGAAGGCCATATAGTCCAGGCCGAGCCCGCCGGTAGACTCCAGAATACCGCCCCGCAGGACCACATTCCGGAAACGCTTGCCGATCTGGGCGTTGAAGAGCAGCCCGTTCTTGTCCCATTCTTCCGTCGTTGTCGTGACACCGCCCGTGGTGTAATCCCGGACCGTCAGCCGGCCCCGGGGATCGCTCACCAGGCCCAGAATATAAAACTGATCCTCCTTGGGCTGAATCTTCAGGTCCAGGTAACTCTTGAAATTGCTCTTGTCCCAGAGGTATTCGCCCCGATAGCCCAGAAAGGTGCGGAACTGCTCGGACTTGGTGACGTAGCGGTTGATGCCGGCAAGGCTCTGGTTCAGGTTGTTGACGGTCTCTTCGTCATTGACGAGTTTTCCGAGGGTGCCTTTGCCCTGGTTGATTTTGTCGCTCACCTCCTGCAGCGAGGCCAGGGTCTTGGTCAGGTTGGTCGCGGCGGTCTTGTCCTTCATAAGCTGTCCGAGGGTGCCTTCCCCCCGGTTGACCCCGTCGGCAATCTGGTTGAAGGCGGCAAAGGTCTTTTCCATCTCCCGGGAAGCGTCGCGCAGATTATCGATTACCTCGCCCACCTTGGCGTCATTCTTTACCACCACCCTGTTCAGGTTGCCCGTCAGTTCCTGGGCATTGAGCAGCATGCTCCGGATTGTCGCCTCATTGCTGACCACCAGTTTATTGATATTTTGAGTGAGCAGCTTCATGTTTTCAAGGATGCCGCCGATGCTCTCCTCGCCGGCCTGACCGCCCATAACATTGCTGAGGGAAGCGGAGACCGTTTTGATGTCGTCGGCAATAGAACCGATCTGATTGAGAAGACGGTCGATGTCGGCCTGGCGCTCCACTTTCTGAATCTGTTCGCCGGGTTCCAGGGCCGCCATCCCGCTGGTGCCGGGCGTGATATCGATATACTTGTCCCCCAGGACGCCCCGGGTCTTGATCGCGGCGGTGACATCCTTCTCCAGTGTCACACTGGGAATGATCCGCAGCCTGACCAGGGCCTTGCCGTCCTTCAGCAGGATGTCCTCCACGCGGCCCACTTCCACGCCGGCAATCTGCACGGCCGAGTATTTGTTCAGGCCGGAGACATTGTCAAAGACCACATCCACGATGTAGCCCTTTTTGATGCCGACCCCTCTCTGACCCACCTGCATGGTCATATAGCCCAACAGCAGCATGCCGATGAGAATAAACAGGCCGACCTTTGCCTCTGTTGTGATTGAACCCATTCTTTTCTCCTTATCCCTATTTTACATCACTTTAATCGGTCCGTCCACGCTTCCGGATAAAAACTGTTTCATCACCGGATTATCCGACGCCCGGATTTCCTCCGGCGTGCCATATTCAATGATCCGTCCCTCGTAAAGCATGGCAATTTTATGACCGATGCGAAAAATAGACTGAATGTCATGGCTGATGACCACGCAGGTCAGGTTGAAGTTCTTCTGCGTGTCGATAATGAGCTGGTTGATGGCCTCCGTCATGACAGGATCCAGTCCCGTCGTCGGCTCGTCAAAAAGCACGATCTGGGGATGCAGGGCAATGGCCCGCGCCAGGCCCACACGCTTCCGCATGCCCCCGCTGAGTTCGGCGGGCATTTTCTCCTCTACGCCGGACAAGCCGACGGCACGGAGACGATCCGCCACGATCTGCCTGATTTCCTGATCCTTGAGCTTTGTTTGTTCCCGCAGCGGGAAGGCCACGTTTTCGCCCACCGTCATGGAGTCGAAAAGCGCTGCCTCCTGAAAGAGCATGCCGAACTTTTTACGCACCTCGTTGAGGTCCTTTTCAGAGAGTCCGATGATATCGGTTTCCCCAATCAGGACGTGGCCGCGGTCCGGTTTAAGCAGGCCGATCATGTGCTTCAGCAGCACACTCTTGCCGCCGCCGCTGCGGCCGATGATGACGGTGGTCTTGCCCGTCTCGATGCTCAGACTCAGGCCGTCCAGGACCTTCTGCTTCCCGAAGGATTTATGAATATCCACGAGTTTAATCATATCATAAAACAACCATTAAGAAAAACAATCGCGTCTGCAATCTTTTTAAGTGGGCGCGCAGCCCCCGGTCTTCAGTATCTTTCAGAACATGATCGCCGTCAAAAAGTAATCGCTCACCAGAATCGTGATCGATGAAATCACCACGGCCTGAGTGGTCGCCCGGCCGACGCCTTCCGCACCGCCGGTGGTATTGAATCCCTTGTAGCAACCGATGACGGACAGGACGAGGCCGAAAAAGGCGGACTTGACGAGGCCGCCGTAAATGTCGTTCAGTTCCAGCATCTTGTAAATGTTGTTGATGAAGTCGCCCCTGTTGATGTTCAGGAGATCGATACCGACAAAGTAACTCCCGGCGATACCGACGAAGTTGGCGACAACCGTCAGCAGCGGAACCATCAGAACGCTGGCAATGACACGGGGGACGATCAGGTGTTTGATGGGATTGGTGGCCATCACGTACAGGGCGTCGATCTGTTGGGTGACGCGCATGGTTCCCAGTTCCGCCGCCATGGCCGATCCGGCGCGCGCCGTGACCATGAGCGAGGTCAGAACCGGTCCCAGTTCCCGTGTCATACCCAGCGCCACCGTCGAACCGACCATGGTTTCGGCGCTGAACAATCGGAAACCGTGATATCCTTGGAGGGTCATCACCATGCCGGTAAAGGTTCCCGTCAGGACGACGACAAAAATGGATTTTACCCCCACGAATTCCATCTGCTTGAAAATATTCCGCACCTTCATGGGGGGACGGAACATCCAGAACAGGATCGAGCAAAACAGGAGCATGATCCTTCCCGTTTCTTCGATATAATGTATCATGATCCTGCCGATATAGTCGAGACCTGCAGCAAGGGGCTTCATTTACAGGGGTCCTTTTTTCTGAGCATGTGCCTCCAGGGCGTACTGAATGATCCGGTCGATCAGGCCCGACTGGGTGATGCCGGCCGCCGCCGCCTGGTGAAAGAAGACGGTGGAGGGCGTCATCCCCGGCAGGCTGTTCGGTTCGAGCACGACCACTCGTCCTTCCGGGGTGACGAACATATCGATCCTCGCATAACCTTTCAAATCGAGACTCTGGAAGGTCATCACGGCAACGTCCCGGATTCTCCTGAGCATTTCCTCGGGCAGACGGGCAGGCGTCTTGTTTTCGCCCTGTCCGTAGAG
>CAYXQK010000212.1:0-3356 GCA_964467445.1 uncultured Syntrophaceae bacterium | reverse complement strand
ACCTGACTGGCCATTTCCCGCCATTTGACACTGACTTCACTGCCCTTGACGATTTCAATGAGATAAAACAGCAGGTGCCCACCGTCCAGGACGGGAATCGGCAGAAGATTCAGAACCGCCAGATTGATGCTGAGCAGGGCCATGAAGAGAATAAATGGAATGACCCCCTCTCTGGCCTGTGTTCCGGCCATCTGGGCAATCAGGATCGGCCCGCCCAGCGTTTTGGGTGAAACAACCCCTTCCACAATTTTCACCAGACTGACCAGCGTCAGCTTGCTGATCATCCAGGTTTGCTTGAGGCTGGCCCAACCCGCTTCCAGAGGATTCAGACGTTCGATGACGGTTTTAGGCGCCGGAGAAATTCCCAGTTTATATGAATCCACTTCTTCGCCAAATATGTTTTTCGATTTGAGTAATTTCGGTTTTACCGTCAATTCCTGCCGGACGCCGTTCCTGTTAAAAGATATTTTTAATGTCCTTCCTTCGCTGGTACTGATGGTTTCGGCCAGACTGCTCCAGCGGGAGATCTGCAACCCGTCGATGTCGATGACCACATCACCCTGCTTCAGGCCTGCATGATAAGCGACCGAGTCTTCCTGAACCGTGCCGATCTCGCTCGTCAGTGTGGGAATACCGACCATGTAAACGATGCTGAAAATCACGATGGCGAGCAGGAAATTGAAGGCTGGACCGGCTGCAACGATCATGATCCGCTTGAAGGCGGGCTGCCTGCTGAAGGAGCGCTTCTGGTCTTCTTCCGACAATCCTTCCACATCCGATTCTCCAAGCAGTTTCACATAACCGCCCAGCGGGAAAGCGGACAGGATGTATTCGGTTTCTCCGATCTTTTTTCCGAAGATCTTCGGTCCGAATCCGAGGGAAAATTTCAAAACCCCCACTCCTGATTTTTTAGCCACGATAAAATGGCCGAATTCATGGGCAAAAATGAGCACGCCCAGCAAAATGATCATCGATACAATACTGATTCCGATCAATGCTTGATCTCCTTGATAATATTAGTGGCTTCCCGCCGGGACCACCGGTCTGCCGCGAGAATCTCCTCGAGAGGGGGTGATGAAAACGAACGGTGACGCGACAGTGTCTCTGCAATGACAACAGCAATTTGAGTAAATTTAATTTTTCCTTCCAGGAAGGCCTCCACGGCAACCTCATTGGCCCCGTTCAGAACAACCGGCAGGGTGCCGCCGGCGCGCCCGGCATCACGCGCGAGTTTGAGGCAGGGAAACCGGTCGGGATCGGGTTCAAAAAATTCAAGCGGCGACGCCTTCAGAAAATCCAGGAAGCCGTCATGAGCAGGCATCCTTGCCGGAAAAGACAGGGCATAGGCAATGGGAATCCGCATGTCGGGGATGCCCAGTTGGGCAATAACCGAACCGTCGACAAATTCAACCATGGAGTGAATGACGCTCTTGGGATGCACCAGAACGTCAATGTCATCGATCTCCAGGTTAAAAAGCCATTTTGCCTCGATGATTTCAAGACCTTTGTTCATCATGGAGGCCGAGTCGATTGTGATCTTCCGACCCATCTCCCAGTTTGGGTGTCTCAGGGCGTCAGCAGGGGTGACTTTTTCCATTTGAGCCCTGGAAAAGGTGCGGAAGGGCCCTCCTGAAGCCGTCAGGACAATCCTCCGGACATCCTGATCCCGCTGACCGTTGAGACACTGGAAGACGGCGCTGTGTTCACTATCCACGGGCAGAAGCCGGACCTTCTTTTCCCTGGCCTTTTCGACCACCAGATGACCCGCAGCAACCAGGGTCTCCTTGTTGGCGAGCGCGATGTGCTTTCCCGCATCAATGGCCTCCAGCGTCGGTACCAGTCCCGCGGATCCAACCATGGCCGAGACGACCATCTCCGCATCCCCGATACGGGCTACCTCCCGGTACCCTGCCGCTCCCCAGAGTATTTCTGTCTTGCTATCGGGCGGCAGGCTCTCCCTTAATCTGACCGCAAGCGTTTCATCCATCACCGCAGCGAGGAGGGGATTAAACTGTTCGATCTGGGTTTTTAGAAGATCGACATTCCGTCCCGCCGCGAGCGCAACAACGCAGAACTGCATTCTGTTTTTGGATACGACATCCAGTGTGTTCACACCGATGGACCCGGTTGATCCGAGAATCGATAACTTTTTCATTTTATCATGAACGTATAATAATAGTAGACGAAAGGCGCAATAAAGATCAGGCAGTCCAGCCGATCCAGGATGCCGCCGTGCCCTGGCAGGATGACGCCGGAATCCTTGACCCCGGACGCCCTTTTCATGGCCGATTCGCAGAGATCGCCCAACTGGCCCAGGACACTGCCGAAAAAACCCAGAGCAGCCGCATGCGCGACCGGGAGCGCCTGAAAAAAGATCTGCTGAAAGAGGATGCATCCTGCCGTGCTGCCGGCGATGAGGCCGATGGTCCCCTCCACGGTCTTGTTGGGACTGACCAGGGGCAGCAGTTTCTTTTTCCCGAAATTTTTCCCCACGTAGTATGCCGTCACATCGCCCGAAAAAGCCAGCACCAGTAGAAAAAAAATCCACAGGATCCCCTGATCCAGCCGGCGGATCAGGATGAAATAGGACATCATCAGGGGGACATACATGAACCCCAGGATCATTTTTCCGACGGGCAGAATATCAAAATGATCCTCTTTGATTCGCAAAAGATAAGTAAAAAAAACAAGCAGCACCGAAAAACTCAGCACGGCCAGCAGCAATTGCATGTTGCCGGAATAGACGGTCAGGCAAATCAAAAATCCAATCAGCAACCCTTGAGTCTTTTCCCGGAGATGTCCCGTTCCGAAGACAATGTGATGATATTCGTGAACGCCCAGCAGAATCACCCCGGTGATCACGGCGGAAAAAAGTGTATCCGATCCGAAGAAAATGATGACAAAGAGCAGCGGGACAGCTACAATCGCTGTAAGCCAGCGTTTCAGGTGTGATGTCATGTTTTCTGACCCTCTTGAACCTGATCGCTGGTAAGACCAAAACGCCTTTCCCGGCGCTGGAACTCGGCAATCGCCTTAAAGAGTTCGTCCTGGTTGAAATCGGGCCAGAGGACATCTGTGAAATAAAACTCCGTGTAAGCAGACTGCCAGAGAAGAAAATTACTGATCCTGTATTCACCGCTGGTCCGGATGAGCAGGTCTGGATCGGGCAGACCGGCTGTATAGAGATAATCGGGAAAAACGTCTTTCGAAATTTCTTTCAACGGCAGCTTGCCGGAATGGACATCCCGGAGCATGTTGTGGATGGCCGCGATGATTTCGTCCCGGCCTCCGTAACTCAGGGCCAGGTTGAGTGTCATCTCCCGCCCCTGCGACGTCTTGGCCATGGTTTCCCGGAG
>CAYXQK010000211.1:0-4493 GCA_964467445.1 uncultured Syntrophaceae bacterium | reverse complement strand
CGACACCGGCGTGGTCTGCGTCACCCCGGCGACGATGGATACTCCTGAGCATCGGGCTCTTCTGAATCCCGACCTTTCCATCCTCGATAAATGACATCTTCCGGATCCCTTTCCCCGGCTCTCGAGATGCGGGGAATCGTGAAACGATTCGGCGCGACGGAAGCCCTGGCGGGAGTCGATTTTTCCCTGGCCGAGGGCGAGGTCCACGCCCTCCTGGGCGAAAACGGGGCGGGAAAAAGCACCCTGATGAAAATTCTCAGCGGGGCTCTCCACGCCGACAGCGGCGAAATGCGCCTGGCCGGGAAGCCCTATCATCCCTCCGACCCGCGCGTCGGCCGCCGCGGCGGCGTGGCCATGATCTACCAGGAGCTGACGCTCGCTTCCCATCTGACGGTGGAAGAGAATATCTCTTTGGGCCGGGAGCCCCATCGCCGCGGATTCCTCAAGAGGAGCGAGGTCCGCCGGAAGATCCGGGAAACGCTCGATTTCCTCCATCATCCCGAAATCGACCTGGACGCCAAAGTCGCATCCCTGGGCCTGGGCGCCCGGCAGATCGTTGAAATCGCCCGGGCGATCATGGACCGCTCCCGCATCCTGGTCATGGACGAGCCGACGAGCAGCCTGACCCGGGAGGACATGGACCGGTTATTCCAGGTGATCCGGAAGCTCCGCGAAGACGGCGTGGGGATCGTCTATATCAGCCATTTTTTGGAGGAAGTTAAGGAAGTCGCCGACCGGTTCACCGTCCTGCGCGACGGCCGGAACTCGGGCAGCGGCCTGATCGCCGAGACATCATTTGCGGAAATCATCCAGCTCATGGTCGGACGTAAAATGGAAGCGCTTTTCCCGCGAACCGTCCGCACCCAAGGCGACGTCCTTCTTTCCGTGGAGGAATTGAAGGGCGGAGAGATGTCGCAATCGGTGAGCTTCGACCTCCGCCGGGGAGAAATCCTCGGATTGGCCGGCCTGGTCGGCTCGGGCCGGACGGAAACCCTCCGGACGATCTTCGGCTTGGATCCGGCCGAAAAAGGCTCGGTCCGGTTTGCCGGGAAATCCGCCCCCTCCGGAAAGCCATGGGCCAGGATCGAGGCCGGCGTCGGGCTTCTCAGCGAGGACCGGCAAGGGGAGGGACTGGCCTTGACCCGTTCCCTCACCGACAACCTGACCCTCAGCCGGCTGCGTCCTTACCTGCGTTTCGGTTTCCTGGACGATTCCCGGCGCCGCGCGGCGGCGGCCGGATGGATCGATCGCCTGAATATCAAGGCCGGCGGGACCGAGCAGGCCGTGGAAGGGCTCTCCGGCGGGAACCAGCAAAAAGTCGCCCTGGCCCGGCTTCTCCATCAGGAAGCCGAGGTGCTCCTTCTCGACGAGCCGACGCGGGGGATCGACGTCGGCAGCAAAACCCAGATTTATGGTTGGATGAACCGTCTGGCGGCGGAAGGCAGAGGCCTCCTGTTCGTCAGCTCCTATTTCCCCGAATTGCTCGGCGTCTGCGACCGCATCGCCGTCTTTCACCGCGGCATGTTGCTGGCCGTCCGGCCGGCGGCGGACTGGACGGAAGAACATCTCCTCGCGGCGGCAACGACCGGAAAGGCCTCTTGACCATGAAGCGATCGGCCCGGCTCACCTCCGTGATCAACCGGCTGGCCCCTTTTCTCGGATTGCTCCTGGTGATCCTGATCTTCTCCCTGATGCCCGAAGTCCAATCGCGATTCCTCCGGGTGGCGAACCTGAAAGCCGTCGCGACGCAGTCGGTGATCGTCGCCCTCGGGGCCCTGGGGATGACCGTCGTCATCATCAGCGGCGGGATCGATCTTTCGGCCGCTTCCAACATCGCCTTCACCAGCGTCATCGTCGCGGCCGCGGTCAACGCCGGGATTCCGCCGGGGCTGGCGCTCCTGGCCGGCGTCATTCTGGGCGCGGTCATCGGTCTGGCCAACGGCCTTTTGATTACCAAGCTGCGGCTCGTTCCTTTTATCATCACCCTGGGGATGATGGGGATCGCCCGAGGCCTGGCCAAATGGCTTGCCCATAACCAGAAAATCGACGCTCCGTTGACCTGGCTCAACGAGCTGATGGCCAAATCTCCCCATCCACCCTGGCTGCTCCTGGCGCCCGGCGTCTGGTTGATGATCATCCTGGCGGTGCTGATGGCCGTCCTGCTCCGGAAGACCGTCTTCGGCCGCCATGTCTTCGCCATCGGGTCCAACGAAGCCACGGCCCGGCTGTGCGGCGTTCGGACCGACCGGGCCAAGATCATGATCTACGCCCTGGCCGGTTTGTTTTGCGGCTTGGCCGGGGTCATGGAGTTCTCCCGGCTGACCGTCGGCGACCCGACGGTGGCCGTGGGCCTCGAGCTCGACATCATCGCCGCTGTCGTCATCGGCGGGGGAAGCCTCTCCGGCGGCGAGGGGAGCATCCTCGGCTCGATGATCGGCGTGTTCATCATGTCGCTGCTGCGGAACGGCTGCACGATGATGGGCTGGCCCAACTATATCCAGGAGATCATCATCGGGGTCATTATCATCGCGGCCGTCGCCCTCGACCGGATTCGCCATCGCCGCGCGGCTTGAGGCCATGGTCCCCCTCCGCGTCATCCATGCCCTCGCGCCTCTCCGGATCAACGATCTCGGGGGCTGGACGGACACTTGGTTCGCCGGCCGGGGCCGGGTCCTCAATCTGGCCGTCCACCCGGCGGTTGAAGTCGAAATCCGCGTTTTCCCCAATCCGCGCCGGTTAGGGCCGCGGGTCGAGATCCGGGCGGAAAACTATGGTGAACGGTTCGTTTTCAACCCCGACCGGCCGAAACAGGAGCCGCACGGCCTGCTTCAGCATGCCGTCGCCGCCCTGCCGCCGACTCTCGGCGAACGGCTCGAGATATCCATTTACTCCGCGGTCCCGGCGGGAATCTCCATCGGAACGTCCGCTTCCGTTTGCGTCGGGCTGATCGGGGCGCTCGACGAGCTCCGGGGCGGGACGGCGGGCCGGAAGAAGATCGCCCGCCTGGCCCATCTTGTCGAAACCGAGGGCCTCGGGCTTCAGAGCGGTCTCCAGGACCAGATCGCCGCGGCCTGGGGCGGGATTTCGATGATCGAGATGACGGCTTATCCGAACGCCCGCGTCTCCCCGGTTCGCCTGGCGCCCGGGATCCGGAGCGAGCTCGAGCGCCGCTTGACGCTGGTTTACCTCGGCGCCCCGCACCGGTCCTCCTCCATGCATGAGGACGTCATCGCCGCCCTGGAAGCCGGCGGGCCGGGGTTGAAATATATTCGGGCCATGGCCCAAATCCCGCCGATAGCCCGAAAGCGCTTGGAAGCCGGCGATCTCGCTTCGTACGGCGAAGCCATGATCCGCAATAACGAGTGCCAGCGGGGCCTCCATCCGGGCTTGGTCTCCCGGGATGCAGACGCGATCGCCGCGGTCGCCCGGGCCCACGGCGCGGCCGGCTGGAAAGTCAACGGGGCGGGGGGCGAAGGAGGATCTTTGACCATCCTGGCCTCGGCCTCGGACGCGAAAAGGCGGGAGATGATCCGGGCGATCGAAGGGCTGGGCCGGGGCATCCGGGTGATCCCGATTTCCCTGTCGCGGACGGGGGTGGAAGCCTGGACCGTTCCTTCGGCCGCCAAGGATTTCGCCAAACGGTTGTCTAATCCGACGAAATCGAAAGCGTTCGAAGGAGATGGACAATGAATAAACGTTTGATGACGACGCTGGTGATCGCGGTCCTGGCCCTCGGGCTCGCCGGGCTGGCCCAGGAGAAACCGGTCGCGCCGGACAAGCCCGGTCGGACTCAGATGGCCCCCGGACGTGCCCCGATGCAGGGCCGGCTGGACCTCCAGCTCACGCCCGAGCAGGAAGCCAAGCTTGAAGCCCATCGGAAAGCCGCGGCCGAGCAGCAGAAGGGTTTCGCCGAGCAGATGAAAAAAGTTCGGGAAGAAATGCAGGCTCTCCGCAAGGACGGAGCCGCGCCCGATCCGGCGAAACATGAAGCTTTGATCGACAAGATGTTCAAGCTTCGGGCCGACCAGGCCAAGCTGTCGATCCGGAACCAGGCCGAGCGAAACAAGATTTTCACGCCCGAACAACTCGAGAAAATGAAAAATCGCCGGGGCATGATGATGGCCCCCGGTCTGGGCGGGATGCAAGGCCGCCAGGGTATGGCCGGCGTCCGGGGGATGATGATGGGACAGAGAGCTAGAATGGCCGGCCGGGCTATGGGCCGGATGATGGACCGGAACCGGGCGTTGCTCCGCAACCGGGTCGACCGGATCCGCGATATCCGGCGCCGGGCTCTCCGCCGGATTCGGGAAGAGTAGGCCGGCCGAAAGCGCCGAAGCTCCAAGCCCCCGCCCTCAACGCCAGCGAGCGCTGAGGGCGGGGGCTTTTTTTTGAAAAAGAGCACAGAAAAAAGTGGATCTTCAGGCTTTTTGTACCGTCCAGAGGGTTGTCCAAGGTCGTTTTGTTTTAAATAAACTCCCCCTTTGAAAAAGGGG
>CAYXQK010000210.1:0-9820 GCA_964467445.1 uncultured Syntrophaceae bacterium | reverse complement strand
CGGATATGGGAACCATCCACATCGGCGTCGGTCATGATAATCACCTTCTGGTATCTGAGCCGGCTGATATCAAAATCGCCCTGGCCGATGCCGGTTCCGAGAGCGGTCACAATGACCTTGATTTCCTCATTCTGCAGCATCTTGTCGAAGCGGGCCTTTTCAACATTGAGCACTTTTCCGCGCAGTGGGAGAATCGCCTGGTTTTTCCGGTCCCGTCCCTGCTTGGCGGAGCCGCCGGCAGAATCCCCTTCCACCAGATAGATCTCACTCCGGGCCGGATCCCGCTCCTGGCAGTCGGCGAGTTTTCCGGGCAGGGCGCCCACTTCCAGTGCGCTTTTCCGCCGCGTCAACTCCCGGGCCCGCCGGGCGGCCTCCCGGGCCCTGGACGCATCCAGGGCCTTGCTCAGCAACTGCTTTGCAATAGACGGATTTTCTTCAAGATAGGTTCCAATTTTTTCATAAACGACCCCTTCCACCAGTCCCTTCACTTCGCTGTTGCCCAGTTTTGTTTTTGTCTGGCCTTCAAACTGCGGGCTCTTTACCTTCACGCTGATCACACAGGTCAGCCCCTCCCGCAGATCTTCTCCTTTGAGGGATTCTTTGCTGTCCTTGAAAATCTTGTTATTGATGGCGTAATTATTAAACACACGGGTCAGCGCGGATCGAAAGCCGATCATGTGGGTACCGCCTTCCGTCGTGTTGATACTGTTGGCAAAAGAGAAAATATTCTCGGCGTAGGTATCGTTGTATTGCAGGGCAACTTCCACATAACAGTCTTCCCTGGCCCCGTTCACAAAAATGGGTTCCTTGTGCAGGACTTTCTTGCTTCGGTTTAAATATTCCACAAAGGAGACGATGCCGCCCTTATAGAAAAAATCACTTTTCTTATCGGTTCTTTCGTCCATCAGGGTGATCTTCACCCCGGGATTTAAAAACGCCAGCTCCCGCAGACGATTTGAAAGAAGGTCAAAACTGTATTCCGTCTCTTCAAAGATTTCCTCATTGGGCCTGAAGGTCACCTTTGTTCCCCTTCCCTTTGTCTTGCCGACCTGCTCGAGCGGCGCTGTGGGTACGCCGTTTACATAGGACTGGGTGTAAACACCGCCATCCCGTCGCACTTCCAGTTCAAGCGTACTCGAAAGGGCATTCACCACAGAAACTCCGACACCATGAAGGCCGCCGGAAATCTTGTAGCTTTCATTGGAAAACTTGGCGCCGGCATGAAGCTTTGTTAACACCACCTCCGCCGCAGAGACCCCTTCCGCCTTATGAATATCCACGGGGATGCCGCGACCGTTGTCATCTACGACAATACTGTTATCGACACGAATTCTGACTGTAATATTATCGCAAAACCCTGCTGAAGCCTCATCAATGCTGTTATCCACCACTTCATAGACCAGGTGATGGAGACCTTCCTTACCCGTGGTTCCGATATACATGGCCGGTCTTTTCCGGACCGCCTCCAGCCCTTCCAGAACCTTGATGCTGTCCGCCTCATATACCTGGCCGTTCTCTTCTGTCTGTTTTATATCCATCTCACCCATAGCTGCCCATCTTCTTCCATATTAGCAATTTATTGATTTCATTTAATGATCAGATCCTAAGCGGCATGATAATACAAAAATGATTATTATTATCCACTGGTCGGATCACCCCCGGCTTTACACCGGCTCCCATTTCAAAAATAACATTTTTCTCCTCAATCACCTCAATGGCATCAATGAGATAGTTTACATTATATCCAATTTCCAGCTCACTGCCCTGATAGATGACATCAATCTCGTCATTGGCCTCACCCACATCCGGATTAGTGGAATTCAGAATCATTTTTCCATTTTGCAACCGGACAATCACCCCGCTGTACCGCTCGCTGGAGATAACACTCATCCGGCGAAGTGCATGCAGAACAGCCTCTTTTTCAAACTGCACCACAATCCCTTTTTCCGCGGGAAGGACCCGGCGGTAATCCGGATATTCAGCATCAATCAAACTGACCTTCAACATCGTATGATCCGTTTTTATCACACACATCCCCTGCTGCACACCGATCATGATATCTCCTGCTTCACTTTCCAGAAGCTTTCTGATTTCAAGAACCCCTTTTTTTGGAACAATAATGCCTTTTTCAAGCTTTAAAAAATCCTTATCTCCCGAATAAACATTTGCAAGCGCCAGACGATGGCCATCCGTCGCAACCGCCTTCAATACCCCTTGTCTCTCGGTATCCGAGTCGAAAAAAACGCCATTGAGATTTTTTCTAACTTCATCGTTGGACATTGAAAAAGCGGTTTTAAGGATCAATTCCTTCATCATCTGCCCGCGCATCTTGAAAAATTTCACATCTTCACTGATCACAAAGGCTGGAAACTCCTCCGAAGAAATCCCTGGGATTTTGTAGACAGCCTTCTGTGCCGTCAAGGTAACAACATATTGATCATTTCTCTGAAAATGGATGGTATCTCCCTGTATTTCCCGGATCATTTCATGAAGTTTTTTGGCAGAAACCGTCACGTCTCCCTCATGAGCAACCTTTGCCTCATAATCCGCCACCAGGCTGATTTCCCTGTCTGTCGCAAAAACTCTTATCCCCTCTTGTGAGGCCCTGATCAAGACATTATTTAAAATCGGCATTGTGGTCTTTTTTTCCACAATTCCCAGGGTCTTCTGAATCCCATCTAAAAACTTATTTCTCCCGATGTTAAATTCCATAATCCCCTCCTATGTTATTTCAGATTGTTTTAATATTTTTAACTCTTATAAAAAATATAGTACAAGTAGTAGGCCCTGTTGGTGTCTGTTAATGAGGAATAATTTAAATAATATCAAATATATAATTATAATTATTTTGTTGATGACCTCTTTATAGTAAAATAATTATTGATGGTGTTTTAAACCATTTTCAATTTCCTCAATAAGATTTTTAATTTTTACATCCGTTTCTATAATCCTCTTTAATTTATTATTGGCATAGATAATTGTAGAATGATCCCGCCCGCCGATTTTTTCGCCGATGTCGGGAAAGGACGCACTGGTCAATTTTCTTGCTAAATACATTGCAACCTGACGGGCCAGTACAATATTCTTGTTTTTTTTTGGTGATTTGACATCTGATATTTTAACCCCTGTTTTCACTGCAACAGCCTTAATAATATCATCAATGGTGATATCTTCTTTTTCTGACTGTCTAATTATTTTTTTCAATACTTCTCTGGCCAGATCCAGATCGATTTCCCGTTCACGCAGAGACGAATAGGCGGCAATGCGAATTAAAAACCCTTCCAGTTCGCGGATATTTGACTCGGCGTGAACAGCAATGTAATGGGCAACATTCTTTGGCAGATTGACCTTGTTCTCCTGGGCTTTCTTTTCTATAATGGCCATTCTTGTTTCTATTTCAGGGGGTTGAATATCAGCAATCAATCCCCATTCGAACCGTGACCGCAGCCGCCCTTCCAGATTGGGTATGTCCTTGGGAAATTTGTCACTGGTGACGACGATCTGCTTGCCGGAATCATGAAGCGTGTTGAAGGTATGAAAAAATTCCTCCTCGGTTTTTCCCTTGCCGGCAATAAATTGGATGTCGTCAATTAAGAGATAATCGATATTCCGGTACTTTTCACGAAATTTAGGCATTTTATCATAGCGAATTGAGCTCACCAACTCGTTGAGAAACTCTTCTGCGGAAACGTAGACCACATTCATCTGCGGATACAGCGCTACCGCGTGCAGTCCGATGGCGTTCAAAAGGTGTGTTTTACCTAATCCCACACCGCCATAAATGAATAGAGGATTATAGTTTTTTGCCGGCTGCTCGGCCACTGATACAGCCGCCGCATGCGCGAATTGATTGCTTGCCCCGACGACAAATCTCTCAAAACGATAATTCTGATTCAGGGACGTGTGCATTTTGCTGCGAACGGTTTTTGTGCTTGCCGCTGTCGGCCTTCCTGCAACCGAAGCCTGTGCGGCCGGGCCCCCTCCATCACCCCCGATCATGAAATCAACATGGAGCTCCACCCCCGCGATAGACGACAGAGCATCGGTGATGATCAGCCTGTAATTTTCCATCAGCCAATCTTTGAAAAATTTATTGGGAACAGAAAGGTGAACCTGGTTTCCCTCCAGGGATGTTACCCTGATGGGCCGGATCCAGGTGTCAAAGTTCTGCTGACTGATTTTATCTTTTATGAGATGAACGCTTTTATCCCAGAGAATGTCCAATTTTATACGCCTTTATAAACAGTTTTATCAACACCTGTGGATAAACAAGGGATTATTTATCCATCATGTCCTTGACCAGCCGGTCCAGCTCTTCTGCTGAATTAAAACGGATCTCGATCCGTCCGGCTTTGTTTTGATTCAGATAGATTTGCACCCTGGCCATCAGGATTTTCGAGAGGGTTCGCTCCAGATCCATGACATAGCGATCCTTTTTCAGGGATTGCTTTTCTGTCGCCGTCTTTTTTTTGTTTTGCATCAGGCGTTCGGTATCCCGGACGCTGAGGACTTTTTTTAAAATCGTCTCCAGAATTTTCAGTTGCTCTTTTGGAGATTCGATCCCCAGTAAAGGCCGCGCATGCCCCGTGGTAATTTTCTTTTCAATCAAGGCGTTCTTTACCGCCGGCGGCAGTTTAAGCAAACGCAGGGCGTTTGCAATGGTTGACCGATCCTTGCCCACGCGGGTGGAAAGATCCTCCTGAGAAAGGCCAAACTGGCCGGTCAGGGTTTGATAAGCTTCCGCCTCCTCAATGGGATTCAGCGCTTCCCGTTGGATATTTTCGATCAGGGACAGTTCGGCAACTTCGAGATCCTGGGCCACCCGGATAATCACGGGGACACTCTGCAACCCGGCTTGCTGGGCCGCACGCCAGCGGCGCTCCCCGGCAATAATTTCATATCCCGCCCCGGCTTTTCTGACGATAATGGGCTGAATGATCCCGCTCTTTTTGATGGAGGAGACAAGCTGCTGCTGCTGTTTGTCATTGAAATCCCGTCGGGCCTGGAAACGGCTGGGAGAAAGCTCTTCAATGCCGCACATCACAAAGGCCGGCCGGTCGTTAAAACCTTCCAGCAAGTCGGGAAACATGGCTCCCAGCCCTTTACCTAAAGAGTTTTTCGGCGGCATTGCGTTATAACCTCCCGTTGGTCAGGACTTCTTTTGCCAAATCCATATACGAAACAGCTCCCCGCGAACGGATGTCATAGAGAATAATGGGAAGACCATGGGACGGGCTTTCGGAAAGTCTGACATTCCTGGGGATAATGGTCTGAAATACCTTGTTTCCGAAATGCTTGCGAACGTCTTCGCTCACGCGATGGCATAAAAGATTTCTCGTATCAAACATGGTCAATAAGATGCCTCCCAGCGCCAGAGAGGGATTCAACCGGGATTTAATGAGTTTTAATGTATTCAACAGATGCCCGAGGCCCTCCATGGCAAAGTACTCGCATTGCAGGGGGATAATCACAAAATCAGCAGCCACAAGGGCATTGACGGTTAAAAATCCCAATGAGGGAGGACAGTCGATGATCAAATAATCATACCCCTCCCCGAGATTCCGGATCAGATGGCGGAGTTTTTTTTCCCGGTCCGGCAGGGAAACAAATTCTATCTCAATTCCCACCAGCTCCTGATTGGCCGGCGCCAGATCCAGATGGGGAATCAACGTCTTGACGATAACCTCTTGCAGAGATGCCTGACCGATCAGGGCATGGTACATGTTTTTGTCACGAATGCCCTGTCCATCAATACCCATACCGCTGGTCGCATTACCCTGTGCGTCGCAGTCGATCAGCAGGGTTTTTTTTTCCGCCGTAGCCAGCGAAGCGGCGAGATTAATGGCGGTCGTGGTTTTGCCCACGCCCCCCTTTTGATTGGCGATGCATATGATTTTAGGCATGAATTATCAGAATAAGATTGCGCTCATCATCTGGGTAAACTGCTGGCGAAAGCTATCACAGAAAAAGGTTTTTTAGTAGTAATTTTTTCAGTTAAATTGTATTATATATCTGCTTGAAATATAACGATTTTCCGCTGCCCACCATTAAAGGGGAGACTGATGTTGTGACAGGCGATACGACGCAAGCCCAAATCGCGAGGCGTTTGTTTTTCTTCTTCGCCGCGAGGTCCCTTCATGGCGATCAGCAGACCGCCCGGGGACAGAAAAAAAAGCCCCATTTTTAATAACTCAGGGAGCTTGAAGGCGGCTCGGGAAATGACCACATCAAAAACATGACGGTAGGCGTTATCGGTCATCGCTGACTCCACCCGGGCATGGATGACGGCGGTCTGGGATAACGATAATTGGCGAATGAGGGTTCTGAGAAAGGAGCTTTTTTTCCGGGAGGCCTCCAGCAGGAAGACGTTCAGATCGGGCCGGGCGATTTTCAAGGGGATCCCGGGGAAACCCGCGCCCGATCCGATATCCAGCAGCCTGCCCTGCGGACAGGTGATATAGGGCAGAGGTGTAAGGGAATCGACAAAATGTTTGATCAGGAGCTCCTCCGGCGTGCGGACGGAGACGAGGTTCATCTTTTCGTTCCAGACAGCCAGTTCCCGGTAATAGACGTGAAAGAGACCCAGGGCCCGTTCTTCGAGCGTGACATGGATGGCAGATGCCGCGTCTTTAAGTATTTTCAGCAGAGGCTCATTCATATGAAAACAGGTAGCAGAGTGGACCGTCCGGAGCAATTAAAAAATGAAGGGACATCGTTTTTATGATAAAGTCTCTGCTCAATGAAAGGATCTGAGAGCTTTGCATAACCGGCGAAAAATGGTTCGCAAGCGGCGAAGCCATTTTTCAAAGGTCTCGTTATCCATCAACGATTAAGGGGGCCGATCATTGGAAGCAAGCGTGAAGATGGAAAACATGACCATCGTTCTGAAGCGTCCCAAATACGCAGGCAATATCGGTTCCGTGGCGCGCTGTGCGAAAAATATGGGCATCGAAAAGATTCTGGTGGTGAATGGCCGGGAGTTGCCGCCGGCGGAAATGAAACAGACGTCCACCCACTTTGCCTCGGAACTGATCGACCAGATCATCTATGTTGATGACCTGGGAGAGGCACTGGATGGTTTCGAATTCATTGTTGGGACCACGGCAAGATTGGGATCCGTCCGGGGCCCGGTGGTTTCGCCGCGGGAAATGGCGAAAAGCCTGATCGACCTCTCCTGTCATAATCGGGTGGCATTGCTTTTCGGACCCGAAGACACGGGACTTTCCAATGACGACCTGCGGCTTTGTCACAGCCTGGTGACGATTCCCACGTCAGAGCGGCTCAAATCCATTAATCTGTCCCATGCCGTCATGATTCTCTGTTATGAGATATTTACAGCACGGCGGGGTGATCTGGAGACCTTTACCCCCCGGCTTGCCACCGCTGCGGAAATCGAGGGCATGTATGAGCAGCTGAAAGCTCTGCTGCAGAACATCGGTTTTCTCAATCCGCAAAACCCCGAATACTGGATGCTGCACATTCGCCGGTTTTTTTCCCGGACCCGGCTCTTTTCGAGGGATGTCAAAATTATCCGGGGGGCCTGCCGTCAACTGGAATGGCGCCTTGATCAAAAATAAGGACCTTTGAAAAATGGCTTCGCCCAAGTCTCAAAAATCTTTTCCGCTGAGAGGACGACCAGACGTCATCATGATTCAGGACAAGCCGAAAACGTCATCTCTGGAAAGGCGGAAAACATTTGATTCGCCGCTCACGAACCATTTTTCAGCGGCTACGCCATAATCTTTATGGTGCTTCACCGTTCTGCGAGGCCTGTCAGGCGTCTTTGGTCATGACCTTGACGAGGATACTCCGGCAGCACTCGGTGTTTTTGATCACAAAGCAGTCCGGCTTCTCCAGGAGCTGGTACAGACCGTTCGCTTCAATGATCAGGTCTTCTCTCGTTAAATTCCCGTTTTTGGGAACCAGCATCATCCTGCCGAGAGGAATACCACTCTCTTTCAAAATAGCCATGATTTTCTCCTTTGCTAAATCAATACGACCCCGGTCCAGGTGACTTCGTTCACAATCGGGAAACGAGTCGATAACCGCGCGCCGATCACCGTTTCCACCACGTCAATCCCCATGGCTTCCATGGAGGGCCTGGCCTTGAAGGGGTAGCGACAGAAAAGGCCGGGTTTCACGGCGACACACTCATCGCAGAGCCGGCAGCATCCCCCGATCAGGCCTGTTGCGAAACGAAATTGATATTCAAAAGCCCATTTTTCCGCGAGATTAACCAGCTCATGGAGTTTTTTTGCCGGGGCGTAAACATCAGCGGAGGAGCTGTCCGTCATGGCGTCCGGCAGCGGCGCCGTAAGCTGGATCAGAATGGCTCTCGTATAACGCGAGAGGGCTTCCCGGAAAAAGGCGACAGGCGGCACATGGGGCGGGCACATGAGGTTTTTATTGTAACTGTCGCACAGCGGAATCTGACATTTCAGCCGGACCCGTTCGTCGATAACGATCTCGGAAGCATGAATCAGCTTTACTGCCGACGCGCCCTGCTGCCGGAGGCGCGCCAGGATATCCTTCAGGGCCGTTTCAGGCGCCGCTTTTGTGTCAACCGCGCTTTTCTTCTTCCCTTGCTTCACTCAGTACTCTATCCCTGCCCGTTCCTTGATCCCCTGGGCGTAGTGATGCTTGATCTCCTTGATATCGCTGACCATATCGGCCAGTTCAATCACCGCAGCCGGGGCGTATCGGCCCGTCAAAACCATGTCCAGCGAGGCCGGTTTTGTCTTGATGATTTCAAGGATATCTTCAAGCTCAACGAGCTTGAAATCCAAAGCCACATTGATTTCGTCGAGGACAACCATCTGATAGTCCCCGGACGCAACGGCCTTTTTGGCCAGGGCCAATCCCTGCCGGGCAAGTTCGATATCCACGGGGGCGGGGTCGTTCTTCATGACGAAACTATCCAGCCCGCATTGCACCGTTGTCAGCCTGTCCGACAGATATTTTTCCGCCGCCAGGACCTCGCCGTATTTTTTCCCCTTCATGAACTGGATGACCAGAACCCTGTTGCCATGACCGACGCTTCGCAGCGCCTGGCCGATGGCGGCAGTCGTCTTGCCTTTCCCGTCGCCGGTATAGACGAGGACCAGCCCCCGGCTAAAACGGGACAGCGTTTCTGCAATAGGATTTTCCATAACCGTTTCTCCCGAAAAAAAGCCCGGGTCGCCGCAACAGCGTTTCTCCCGGGCTATAGGGTCTGTGAACCGTAGGCCCCTATGAACAGACTTTCAGATACCGCCGTGCGATCTCTTCGGCCAGCGTGTAGGGATCCGTTTCCTTTTTCATCAATCGCTCGATCATTGCGTCCAGCTCGCCGGTTGTCGCCAGGGCGCTGAGCACCGGTTCCAGAACGGAGCAGCGGATCGCTTCGTTGAGTTCCATCGCCGTTTTCCGGTGAACCCGGCTGCCCAGCAGGTCATGTTTGACCAGATGCTGGTAATGTTCCTCGATCGTCTGAGACACTTCATAGAGGCTTTTGGTGAAACCCGCCGGTTCAAAGGCGTTATCGCACTTGAGAATCGGTGGCCGCCAGCCTGCCGGGAAGGCAGAGGGCGGCGCCATGTCCAACATCGCCAGAATTTCCCGGCGCAGCTTGGAAGAACCTTCCCGGTCCGCCTTGTTGATAATGAAGATATCGGCAATCTCCAGAATGCCCGCTTTTATGGCCTGGATCTCGTCGCCCATGCCGGGGATCAAAACCACGATCACCGTGTGGGAGTGATTGATAATATCCACTTCCTGCTGGCCGGTTCCCACCGTTTCCACCAGGACGATGTCTTTGCCCATGACGTCCATGATGTGAATC
>CAYXQK010000209.1:0-3345 GCA_964467445.1 uncultured Syntrophaceae bacterium | reverse complement strand
TTTTTATTATATTCAATGCTTCTGAGGGGATTCAGGATTTCTGTCTCGATCCCGAGCCGTTGCGTCAGGTCGGCGGTGATCCCGGGTATGGCGGCGACGCCTCCGGACAACAGAATTCTCTTGATGTTATCGCCACCCGAGGTGGATCGGAAATAATCTATGGACCTTTCAATTTCCGTACAGATCGGATCAGCATAACTCAGCAGAGATCCCCGGAAGGCCTCCCGGGTCATTTCGTCTGCGTCCGGCCCATTGATTTTCATTGCTTCGGCGGCATCAAACGTCAGGCTGTGAACGGCCTGGATCGCCTCCGTGATGGAGTTGCCGGCCAGCGTGAAGTCCCGCGTGAAAATAGACAGACTGCCCTTCATGACATTGATGTTGGTGATACTCGCGCCGATATTGACCATGACCACGATATCAGCTGGATCGAAATCGTAATTGGCCTCATACACGGTTTCCATCGAGAAGGTATCCACGTCCATGATCATGACGGTCACTCCTGCATTTTCGATGGATTCCGTGAAACTCTCGATGACGTCCTTCTTGGCGGCAACGAGGACAACCTCCATCTGATTCGGATTGAATTCGTTCTGCCCCAGGATCTGAAAATCATAATTGACATCATCCATATTATCGAAGGGCAGATACTTGCTCGCTTCATCGTGAATAAGATCGCGCAGTCCTGCTTCTTCCATCGTGGGGAGGGTGACTTTTTTGACGATTGTGGCATGCCCGGAAAGCGACGTGACAATTGCTTTTCTCTGAAGCCCGGTCCCCCTGAAGAGGGCTTTGACCTTTTCCGTCAGGGCATCCGGATCGATCAGGACCCCGTCCTCGATAGTCCCCTTGTCCAGGGAAATCTCCGAAAAATGATTAAGGACATAGCCGGTCTTGGTCTCCAGGATTTCGGCCAGCTTCAGTGAACTGGAGCCGATATCCAGACCGACTAACTCTTTCTTGGCTGCGAAAACACCCTTGATGCTGGGGAGGGAACTCAGGAGGGACCCCAGCTTTCCCGGCGATTTGACGCGGGAAGGCTGTTCTGCTGGGGGCCGTGTGCCACCGGGAAGCGAATCTTTGGCTTTTGAAAGGCCGCCCGGCCCATTTCCAGCCTCTGCGGATTGCTTACCGCGGGAAAACAGATCCTTCAACTTCAACATTGAACCACCGCTTAATCGAGAAATGCTTTTGTTAAGGCCTCAATCTATTGGGAAAATCGATAAACAAGATCCCCCTTCTTGACCATACCGAGCTCGTTACGCGCCACCATTTCGACATAGGACAACTCGCTCCGCAAAAGGATAATCGTTTTCTTAAGTCTTCTGTTTTCTCGAGCGACATCCTGGTTTGCTTTCTTGAGGACCGCCAGTCGCTCCCGCATCATATAATTATCGACCAGCCCCCTGTTTCCAAAGGCAATCAGAAAACCCATGACCAAGACAAAAATTGCAAGATACCGGCCAATCCTCATTCTTTCACAACGGCCCCTAAGGTAAGGATTCCATGTTTTTTTGCCTGATACCTTAAAAATCAATTAATTACAACAAAAAAATGATGTTTTTCCCATTTATTTTATAAAAAACGCAACATTTACGACAGGATGTCAACATTGATAGACATAAATAATTGATATAATTGATTATTTTCTAAATGGCGGGTTGCCCCATCCTGTTGCTGGCTTATCCATATATAACGGAACTTTAGATGAATTCAGCCCATTTTACGCCATTCAGGTCCGCGCAGACGGCAGGAGCTGCTGCGGTTCACCCAGCAAAAAATCTCCCCGCTCGATCCACTCCTTCAAAATATTGGCTATTTCTCTGGCTTTGTAATAGCTGGACAGGGGCGCCGTGGCAACCTTTTTCCCATTCAGCAGAATCGTACCGGTACGGAGCTCCTTGTAATTGACCTCTCCCAGGCTCTTCGGGGCACCCTTCGGATAGTCCATGCTGTAATCATAGATCTGCGTGACGATATCTTCATCCTTAATCGAAGTGTATCGCGCCATTTCTTCGCTGAGGATCGGAATGGGGATGCCGATGCCCACATAGAGGGATACTCCGTATCCCAGCATGCTAGCGCCCACCAGCCATTCCGGGCTCATTTCCTTGAGGTTTCCGATGACGGCGATCGTTCCGGCCCCCTCCCGGGGAACGCCCCTGCTGTTCCTCGGGGCATCCGGATTATGCTGGGTGCCGGGCCAGGATACAAATCCCTGGGCGCCGCCCAGGAAAATCCTCGTCCCCATCCCGATGGTCTTGTAGAAGGGATCATTGAACAGGGGGCTCAACTGCGCCGAGGTGGCGTAGTTCGCATTGGCCATGCGGGGGCGCAACATTCCCATATAGGTGTAGATCGTTCTGTCGGACATGTTTACGGCGCAACTGTAGTTCTGATAGGCATTGCGCGGATTAAAAAGGGTGGCATCCCGCAGGTCGTGGAGGGTGATATTTTTTTCGTGCTTGCGCGCCGGATAGCAGTCCGTTCCGTATCCTTCCATTCTCAACCGGATGACATTGCCGGCCACAAGGTCTTGAATCACATGACCGCCGCCGTAATTAAATTCACCCGGATAGACGCTGTTCAAGGGATCGCCCTCGGCGACCATCGTAGCTCCGATATAGCAATCGACCGCGGCAAGACCGCCATAGGCCGCGACATCATTGAGCCAGAATTTGTTGGCCTTGATCCGGGGCGCAGTATGACCCACATTCAGAAAGGCGCCGGAGGAACACATGGGGGCGAAGGTTCCCGTGGTGACCACATCAACCCGGCGGGCGGCCTCCGCATCCCCGTGCCGTTCCACGATGTCGATCATTTCCTCGGCCGTCACCACGACGGCCTTCCCCTGTTTGATTTTTTCGTTGATTTCCTGAATGGTTTTGCTGTTTTTAAGTTTTTTCATGGGATATGGCCTCTATCTCGCGTTTTGCATAACCGATGGGAAAATTAGGGACAACGCCCCTATTTTTCCCGGACTTTTTTTGCAGCCGTCAATTATGTGTGTCCGAATCCCCCCTCGCCTCGGGTCGTCGGGTTCAGTTCAGTCCGGACATCCCAGCAGACACGGCACACGCGCTGTACGATCATCTGCGCGATCCGATCTCCCCGGCGGACGACAAAGGTGCGATCGCCATGATTGATCATCAGAACGCAGATCTCTCCCCGATAATCGGCATCGATCGTGCCCGGTGCATTCACGAGCGTGACGCCGCTCTTCCACGCGAGCCCGCTGCGGGGCCGGATCTGGGCCTCGTATCCCGCGGGCAGGGCGATGGCCAGCCCGGTCGGAATCATCTCCCGCTGCCCGGGTGAAATCTCAATATCCTGCCGGACGGCCGC
>CAYXQK010000208.1:0-4089 GCA_964467445.1 uncultured Syntrophaceae bacterium | reverse complement strand
TTCACGTGGTCCGACAACGCGACCACCACCTGGAAGCGCTCGAAGTCCGGGACGTCGAAGATCCCGCGGGGAGGAGCCTTCGAGAGGTCGACGCCCTTGGTCTGCATGAACGCGATCGTGGCCGGGTCGAGACGCTGCGGGCTGAGGCCCGCGCCGGCAAAGACCACCCCGGGCTTCGCGAGCCGCTCGCCGATGGCTTGGGCCATCTGGCTCAGGCTCCCGTGCGTGTCGTCGACGAAGAGAACGCGGACCGTCGAGTCGCCCAGGTGCCGCGTCGGCCGCCCGGTGCACATGTAGATCACTTCGTGGCAGATATTGCGGGCCTGGTCCGACGCACGCTCGAGCCGCCGGCTCACGTGCAGCCACGGGTTGAGCGACTCGAAGCTCCAGCCCAGTTCGTCGGCAAGGGCCAAAAGGTTCTTCGCCAGGTCGGCCTTGAGACCGTCGACGGTGGTCTCCACCTCGATCGTGCGGGCCGCAAGGTCCGCGTCCCACGTGACGAATGCCCTGACGGCGTCGCGCAGCATCCCCACCGTGATGTCGGACATCTCGGCGAAGCGGGCGCGGGTGGCATCCGCCGGGGACGCCGCCATGCGGAGCGTCTGCCGGGCGATGCTCTCCGCGTAGTCACCCATCCGCTCGAGTTCGAGGCTGATCCGGATCGCCGCGTAGGCCAGGCGCAACGGCCCGCCGGCAGGCTGCTGGCGGATGAGCAACTCGAGCGCGAGCCGGTTCAGTTCCTCCTCCTTCTCGTCCACGAACCGATCGCGGAGGATGACCGAGAAGGCGAGCCGGCGATCCTGCGTGAGAAACGCCTGGACGCTGTTCTGCAACGACCGCTCGACCAGGGCCGACATGCCGGTGACCGCCTCGGTGAGTTGCTCGATGTCGTGCTGCATGGACACTTCGAAGTGTGGTGATCGCGGGGCGTCTGGATCAGCCATGTCTACTCTCTCATCGGCGTGTTTCGTCGGGGTTACGTCCGGCGCGGCACAGGAAGCCCCGGCGCCGTCTATTCCCGGAACTCGTTATACCTGAAGAGGTTATCAGCAGTCTGGCTCCGCGTCCATGCTCACCCGAATGGCCCTACTTCGAGGCCCCGACCGGCGCGATGTTGCGCGTACGGAGCAACTGGTTGAACGCCGCCATCTTGCCCGCGGCAATCGCGTCGTAATCGGCCAGGCGGTCACGCAGCCGCCCGACGAGCAGCCGCTGCACCTCCAGGTGCTGGTCCGCCGGACGGAAGTCGGCGTTCGACATCCCATTGGCGAGGTACCCGAACCGCGAGACGAGCTTGGCCCCGAACCGGATTCCGTCCTGCGCACCGGTAATGCGCAGGTCGATCAGCTGCATCTCCAGGTCGACCAGTTTCTGCGCGAGCGCCGCGCCGGCGTTCCGGACGTCAGCATCGGTCACCGTGCGCGCGAGCGTGTCCAGTTGGCTGCGGTCCAGCTCGATCCGGTTCAGCAGACCGACTGCGGCATTGAGATCGCGCCACAGCTCGGCCACGACCTTCGTCTGGGCCTCGATGTCCGCCTCGGTCCCCGCGCTGTGCGGGTCCTTGCGCACCACCAGCGGCTGCGTCAGCTCGCGTCCCGCCGCCGACAGCTTCACCGTGTAGGTGCCTGGCGGCTGCAGGATCGAGATGGTCGCGCCTCCGCCGGCGGGCGGGCGCCACCCTTCGGGCCCCAGCCGGACGTGCGGGGCGGGGGACAGCGGGCCCGTGCGCATACGGATCGCGTTGGAGGCCTCGCCGCGCAAGTCCCAGTTGACGCGGTTGATGCCCACGCGGCCAGTGCCCGTGAGCGTCCGCACGACCTCCCCGGCCGCGTTGAGGATGGTCACCCTCACCGGGGCCCGGGCGGCGGTACTCAGGTAGTAGTTGATCGACGCGCCGTACTCCGGATTCTCGCCGACCGTCGGATCGTCGTACGGCGTGGACGGAGCCGTGATGAACCGGAACCGGTAGGCCGGCTGCAGAGCGAACAGGTGAGCGTCGGAGGCGAGCACCTGCGGAGTCATCTGCTGCAGCGGCCCGATGTCGTCCATGATCCAGAACCCGCGGCCGTAGGTGGAGATCACCAGGTCGTTGAAGTTCTCCTGGACCGTGATCCACGACACGGGCGCCGCGGGCAGGTTCCCCTGCAACGGCTGCCAGTTCTCCCCGTCGTCGAACGACACGTAGATGGCGTTCTCGGTGCCCGCGTAGAGCAGGCCCCGGCGCACCGGGTCCTCGCAGATCACTTTCGAGTAGCTGAGCATGCTCTTCGGGATCCCGTTCGTGATCGGGCGGAAGGTCCGGCCGTAGTCCGTCGTCTTGTACAGGTACGGGTCGCGGATGTTGACCTGGTGGAAGTCGATCGCCACATAGGCCGTGCCGGCGTCGTACCTCGACGCGACGATGCTGCGAACCGAGCCCCACGGCGGCAGGTTCGGCAGATTCTTCGTCACGTTCGTCCACGTCCTGCCGCCGTCGCGGGTGACGTGCAGGAGGCCGTCGTTCGTGCCGGCCCACAGGAGGCCCCGCTCCTTCGGCGACTCGGAGAGGCCGTGGACGACGCCGGCGTACTCGACGCCGATGTTGTCGCCCGTGAGGCCGCCGGAGCTCCCCATGCGGCTGCGGTCGTTCAGCGTAAGATCCGGGCTGATGATCTCCCAGGACTGGCCGCCGTTCGACGTCCGGTGCACGTGCTGGCTGGCGGTGTACACCGTGTTGTGGTCGTGCGGGGAGATGAGCAGCGGCGCATCCCACACGAACCGGTACTTCACGCCCTCGGCCGGGCCATTCGACTGATCGGGCCAGACCTCCACGTTCCGGAACTGCCGCCGCGCCTCTTCGAAGCGCACGACGATGCCCCCGACCATGCCCGATCCCGACGCGCTCGACCAGACGATGTTCGGGTCGGTCGGATCGGGCGTGGCGAAGCCGCTCTCGCCGCCCCCGACCGCGTGCCACATCGCGCGCGGGATGATGCCGCTCGCGAGGCGGCTGTTGCTGGGGCCACGGTAGGTCGGCTCGTCCTGCTTGTTCCCGAGCACGTTGTATGGGATCGCGCTGTCGACCGTCACGTGGTACATCTGCGCGTTGGTCAGCCGCTGCTTGAACCACGTCCGGCCGCGGTTGGTCGTGATTGACAGGCCCTGGTCGTGCGCGACGATCTGGCGATCGGCGTTGGTCGGGTCGATCCAGATGTCGTGGTGATCGCCGCCGGGCGCCTGGTCCCGCGTCAACTGCGTCAGCGTGACCCCGCCGTCGAGCGTGCGCGCGTAGGACGCCGTGAGGAAGTACGCCTCGTCCTCGTCGTCGGTCGCGACGGCCATGCGCGAGTAGTAGTGCGGCCGGCCCATCGCCAGGTGGTCGTAGCTCACCACCCGCCAGGTCTCGCCGCCGTCGTCGCTGCGGAAGACCTGGCCCGCGTCGGTCTCCTGGCCGTTCCAGGGAACGCCGTCGCCGGTCTCGATGAGTGCGTACACGCGGCTCGGATTGGAGCGGGAGATGGCCACCGCCACCTTGCCGACGGGACGCGCAGGCAGGCCGCTCCCGCTCAGGCGCTTCCAGGTGACGCCGCCGTCGCGGGAGGCATAGAGGCCGCTCCCGGGCCCGCCGCTCGTCCGGCCCCACGTGTGGATTTCGAGCTGCCACATGCCCGCGAACAGGATGCGCGGGTTGTTCAGGTCCATCGCGATGTCGGAGCAGCCGGTGTTCTCGTCGACGAAGAGGGTCTTCGTCCACGTCCTGCCGCCGTCGGTCGTACGGAAGACGCCCCGCTCCTGCTGCGGCCCGTAGGCGTGGCCGAGCGCGCAGGCAAGCACGACGTCGGGGTTCCTCGGGTCGATGACGAGGCGCGGGATGCGGCCCGTCTGCTCGAGGCCCATGAGCGACCAGGTCTTGCCGGCGTCGGCCGACCTGTAGATGCCCTGGCCCAGGGAGATGTGGCTGCGGATCTTGCCCTCGCCCGTGCCGGCCCAGACGATGTTCGGGTCGGACGCGGCGACGGCGAGCGCGCCAATCGACTGGACCGGGTGGCCATCGAAGATGGCCTGCCAGTGGACGCCGGCATCCGTGGTCTTGTAGATGCCGCCCGACGC
>CAYXQK010000207.1:0-3500 GCA_964467445.1 uncultured Syntrophaceae bacterium | reverse complement strand
CAGTGGTTGACTCGCGGTTTGAATAAACATTCTTTTCGTTATCTTCAGGCATTGTTCTCATCGTCCATTATTTTTACGCAACAGTGAATGCCTACCATTCGTAGCGCACGCGCAGGATAATGCTGTCCTTATCACGATAGGGGTGGCGTGCCCAGCGCGAGTTGTCACCGAACAGCGCAGCGCCGGTTTCCGCTCTCCAGTGGTTGCCCGGCGCGTAGCTGAGCAGGGGCAGCAGAAAATACATACCGTTGGGATTGTAGGTGCCGGCAAAAATAAACATCCAGGTATCATGCTGGATGGGCTGTACAAAATTCCAAATAATCATGGCTGCATAGCTGTCACCGATGCGGTGGCCGCGTGAGAAATCAACAACAAGGTCCCGGCCATAACCGAATATTTTTTCATAATACAGCGTAATGCTTGCCTCAAGCTTCTTGTCATTACACCAGCGGTGAGTCACATAGGGGAGAGAGAACTTGTCTGCATAATTGAGCCCTGCCCCGCACGAATCCCGTTTTACTTCATCATAGGCAGGCGCTCCCACCTGGCCATCTTTTGCCTTATTATAATGCTGCCCTATTTCATAAAACCATTCAAGACGCCATACTGATCCCCAGAGCCTTTCAGCAACCGTCTGCGCAGTGCCTCCTATAACCTGATAGCGTTTATAGCGGTATACATCATACGAAGGGAATTGAGGAGTGCTTGGCGAGCCGGTCAATAGTGAGGGCAGGGCTCCTCGCACATACGCAAGGCTGAACTGCAGAGAGCGTTCAGGATTTTCCGTTGCAATGTCGCTCAGTGTGTTGAAATAGAAAGCGGTCCAGTCAATATCCAGAGTATAGCCGCGCAGCCTCAGGCCGAATTCATAATTTTTATGCAAATTCCATTTCGGTGCATCCCTGTTCATTTTTTCAAGTACCCAGTGGCTGTAGCCAAAGACATTCCCGGGACTGGGGGAGGTTTCCGCCGGGCTCGCGCCCCAGTGCGTGCCCTCGTAGGGAAGGCGCATATACTGAAAGTCACCGGGCACAAACAGCCCCTCAATCAGCAGGTCGCCGGGAAGCCCGGTGTTATAGAATCCGCGGATCATCCAGAGACCGAGTTTTATCTCATCCCAGGTATCAATCCCCGGCAGCGAGTACCTGAGGTCCAGGGGATTTACAACGTCAGCAGTGCGCACAATGTCAGTCTCCCCCCAGACCACAATCTGTTTACCGATCAGTGTCCGCAAGGAGCCGCTGCTGATATCCAGATACGCTTCCTTGATGTATTCGGCATCGTGCGGGTGTGCATAGGTACCGCGCACCTGCGAGGGGATGCCATGTCTGAGATCTGCATCAAATGCCGGTGCCTTTTCGTACCAGTACCTGAATCCGGTAAATAAATTAACGGTCAGGTCATACCGGTCAGTTATGCGGCAGAGTCCCTCCACCAGAAAGCTGCTGAGAGACATATCCATGTTTGATTTGTGAAACTGCTGCTCCTGGCGGGGGATGTGGGTGCGGATTAAATAATATTCGCGCGCATAGCCGGACAGCTCAAGCGCACCATCAAAAAGCAATATCCGGCACGACGCGGAATCAGCCGCACACAATAAATACAGGAAGGCTATCAGCACGATAACCGCCATAGTGCTTTTGTGCTTCATCAGTTCTGCCCGACGGTTCAGTAGCCGCCCTTCTGCAAATTATAAAGGGTAAACATGTTCTGGGGTATGTCTATCCCGACTTCTATCCGGGAATTTTTCCAGGTGCCTGCGTGCCTGCGCTGCAGATCAACAAAGTGCGTGCCCACGATGAAATTTTTAGTCTCCCCGTTTTTTGTTTTAATATCATTGGTCAGATTCTCAAAGCATTTCCACAGGCGCATCTGTTTGTCATAGAGTTCTGTCCACGATACCAGGTAGGTCTCCGGGTCCACATACCAGATTCTCTTGCTGTATATATAATTCGGGTCTTTGCTCACTACCTCAACAACCAGCGTTTTGGCTCGCTCACGGGACAGATTATTCAGCAGGGTCTGACCCGGCTGCCGCTCAGTTTGCGCTATGTCGAGATGACGGGCGCAGAGCAGCTCTTTATATCCCTTCCAGGAGTAGGTGTTTCTGAGTATCTGGCCGTCCCAGAAGTACTCGTCATCGTAAATAAGGTCCGTGCCGTCGATGGAATCGGTCCGCTCAGTGTTTGAAATGCGCTGAATTCTGCGAAAAGCGCTGAACCACAAATAGGCATTGTCACTTTTGTCAAAATCAATATAGCGGAGGTTGAACATCCGGGTGTTCTTGTAGTCAGGAGGCGAATACATGTGATAGAAGGTTGAGCGGGAAATCCCTTTAGGGTTCTGCCCAAAGGCAGGTCGCGGGTCCACATCAACCCGGTGAATCCAGAACAGCTCCCATGCATCCTGGTCACCGACCCGCTCGGTTCTGTCTGCCGGCACTATATTATAGCCGGTCCTGTTATAGAAACAGCCGTCACCGTGCGTGTTAAAGTCAAAATTCCAGGCAATTTCAAGCCCGGTCTTCGGCTGCGGGAACGGCCTGCCGGCAATCCCGGCATAACGCGCTATGTCACCTTTTTCATCAAGCGTAACGGACGGGGCGTATAGCTTTGTCGCTGCCGCCATCCCCGCTGTTTCCGCTGCCCGCTGATAGGGAACGATATAAAAATAAAATCCCTCACGGGGCGCGCCCCAGAGTTCCGGGTTTTTATAGATAGAAACGTATGATTCAGGGAGAAACGCGGCAACCTGGTCAACAGTGGTTTTATTAATCTTTTTCCCTGCCCACGTCTGCTCCCACTGTTTGACCTGCTGTAATTCTTCAGGAGAGTAACAGGATGTGAATACCTCCAGTGAAGCCCCCGGTGCATCACGTAACAGGAAAACACAAAAAAACAGGGACACTATAACAATATGTTTGAGTGCCGGTATATGCAAATTAGAGGTACCCTCTTAAAAAAGAAATTGCTGCTGGTTCCACCCGAGCCACTGCTTGCCGCCAAACTCGACACCTGCCAGATCTGAGCTGGTGTCAACGACAAGCCGCCACTCCATCAGGGATTTCTCGTAGAGCCGCACGCGAATGCTGCCGTTGACACTTTCCCATGTCCATGGCTTTATGCCGCCGATGGTCGGATTCATCAGATTCATGAACTGTCCCGTATCGCAGCTTCCGTCGATGATAATCCTGTGCCTTCCCTTCCGCCCTTCGATGTGCCAGGCCCCCGGCTCAATATCTGCCGTGATTTTGGCAGGCTGCTGGGGAAAGCTGAACGTGTACAGCCGGCCTTTGTAGCGAAACCCGATGCCGCAGGCATTAAACATAAGTTGCCCTATGGGCATTGATGCTCCGCCGACTGAGATGCAGCAGGCATCAGCATTGTCAAAATTATTTGCCTGCAGCCAGTACCAGGTCTCAGGGAACTCATCTCCCCAGTTCTTCTCCTGGTAGCCGAGAATATTCTCAAACTCATAGTACTCATTATTCCACTGAATCC
>CAYXQK010000206.1:0-3868 GCA_964467445.1 uncultured Syntrophaceae bacterium | reverse complement strand
CCCCGCAAATAGATCTGTGACATCGATGATGATGTTTTCCGACAATGCCCACCCCGACAAATCCATAATTGTTCTCAATGTGGCGGGGCGGCGATCCTGAACGGCCGGGAGGCCGGTGCGGAATCTTAAGATTTTATCGTTGTGCCTCGACGGCCCAGCGATCATAGCGCAGCAACAGCAGCAATGCCGGCAGCGCCAGGACCGTGCAGATTGTGAAAAATGGAATCCAGCCCGCCGCGTCGGCCAGGTAACCGGTCGGCGCCCCGGTGACGTAGCGGCTTACCGCCATCAGGCTGCTCAGCAGGGCATACTGGGTGGCCGTGAATTTCGTGTTGCACAGGCCCATCAAAAGTGCCGTGTAGGCCGCCGTTCCCAGCCCGCCGCAGAAGTTTTCCACCCCGATGACCACGCTCAGGGCCCAGATCTGCCGGCCCGTGAACTCCAGCAGCACAAAGGAAATCGTCGAAATCCCCTGAAGCACGCCGAAGATGAACAGCGATTTTTTCAGCGTCCAGCGGGCCATGAGGGCGCCGCCGGCCAGTGAGCCCACAACGGTGGCGACCATGCCGAACCCCTTGAAGATCGTTCCAAGCTCCGTCCGGGAAAAACCGATATGCTTCAGGATGTACGGCGTCGTCATCTGGGCCGCGGCCACATCGCCGATCTTGTAGAGAACGACGAAAAGCAGGATTTCAATCGCGCCGGGCCTTCTGAAAAATTCCACAAAAGGGAAAATAACCGCCTCCGTCAGGCTCTTCGGGGGTTCGATCGCCTTGCCGTCGGGGGCCGTTCGCGAAGGTTCCCGGCACAGCAGCGTGGTCACGCACCCGATCGCCATCACCGCTCCCATGATGATATAAACGGTCCGCCAGGACAGATGATCGGAAAGGATCAGGGCCACAGCGCCGCTGACAAGGATGGCGATCCGGTATCCCATGATCCAGACGCCGGCGCCGGCGCCCCGCTCGTCGGAATCGAGGGACTCCGTGCGGTAGGCGTCCAGCACGATATCCTGGCTCGCGCTGAAAAAGGCCACGGCCACGGCCAGAAAAGCGATCAGTACGAGTTGGGAGGCCGGATTGAAAAATCCAAGCAGGGCGATGGCTGCAATCAGGATCAACTGCGTGATGATCATCCAGCCCCGCCGGCGTCCCAGGAAGGGCGGCACAAACCGGTCCATCAAGGGCGACCACAGGAACTTGAACGCATAGGGCAATCCCACAAGCGAGAAAAGCCCGATGGTCTTGATGTCCACCCCCTCGGTCACCATCCACGCCGAAAGGGTCGAACCGGTCAGGGCCAGAGGAATGCCGGAAGAAAATCCCAGAACCAGCATGATCAGCATTTTTTTGCTGAAATAGATTCGGAAAAGATCAAGGAGGGTTTTCTTCATGGGATCGGGGGGGTCCGTCATCGGTGGCGCCCTGCTGCGGCTTCAATGAAGGATCGGAAAAGCCGGCGCTGGGGCGGTTGGTCCTGCATGCGTTCCGGGTGCCATTGCACCCCGAGGAGGAAACGGCAGGAACGAAACCAGGCAGAATCCGGGGTCGGCTCCAGCGCTTCGATGATCCCGTCGGCGCCCCAGGCCGAGGCGTAAAGACCTTCCCCCGGTCTATCCGGTCGGACGGCCTGGTGATGGAAGGAATTGACCGGGAGCCCGGCTGCCGCTGTGCTCCCGGTTGCCCGGGCGACGAGGCTGTCTTCCCGGATCGTCAACGCATGCAGGAATGACGCCGCTTCCGGGCCGTAGCGTTCATCTTTTGCATGGGGAAGCAGCGGCTTGCCCTGAGGCGGGGTCCATTCCGTTTGAATATCCTGTATCAACGCCCCTCCCAGGGCAATCGCGAGGAGTTGGTGCCCGCCGCAGATGCCCAGGACCGGCAGGTCCGTTTCCTTTAGAATGATTCCGGCGAGAGCGCAATCGAAACGGTCGCGCCGGGCATCGACCAGTTCGTGATCCGGCTGTGGACGACCGCCGTAACGATGGGGAAGATAATCCCCGCCGCCGATGAAAAGGAACCCTTCCAGGAAGGGGAGGATGGCTCGGATGGCGTCGATATCGTCAAGCGGGGGGATGCACAGCGGGATGCCGCCGGCGCCCTCGATGGCGTCAATGTATGCCAGCGGCGCCATCGCTTCACCGCCGCCCTCCTCCGTTGACCTGACCAGGGACATGTTCATGCCGATAAGGAGGGGGGGAGCACTTTTTGCGCCATCAGGAAACGCCATTCTCACCTCGCATGATCCATGATTCATTGTTGAATGAGATGAATCGGCACGGCGTGATTATCGGTATGTGCCGCTAATCCTTGCTTTGCAGACCGCTGATACGGTAGTTGAATTCAAACGAGAGCGCGCCACTCCACTCTGTCTCATAAATCCCTTTATAGCGCGTTCCCTCCGCCGGTCCAACGGGTTTCCCGTATGAATAAAACCAATTCACGACGGGAGCCCCGGTGAAACCCAATCCAATCCAATAGGCCCCGGGGGAAAGAATCAGGTCTTCCGCCTTGAAGTCAAAATCCATCCATCGGTACCCCGGCCGGGGTGATACACCATTAAAGTCGACCACTTTGCTGGTGCCGATCACGTTTCCCGGTTTCCCCTGGTCATTCCCATAGAGATCAACCCATAACTGGCTGTCCCCTCCGAAATAATGGAGAGCCAGACCGATCTTCTCCAATTTCATGGGTCTTTTGACGATAAAGAGCTGAACGTACTGGTTCCGCTGACTGGTCACATATTCTGCCGTTTCCACCCAGAAGGTTCGAACCTTTTCAAATGTACCGTCTTCTCTCTGGGTGACCGGTGTGGGGGGAAAGGTAAAATCGATGTCTTCGGGAAATTCGAGGTTGCCGAAT
This sequence comes from uncultured Syntrophaceae bacterium, assembly GCA_964467445.1. Lineage (GTDB taxonomy): Bacteria > Desulfobacterota > Syntrophia > Syntrophales > Fen-1087 > JAPLJM01. The sequence goes on along the minus strand of CAYXQK010000206.1, from coordinate 1,007 downwards.
ATAAGAGGAACATCGTAGGCTAAACCTTTGATGTCATTGGGATCACCGATGGACATTCCCTCTGACTTGTGTGGACTTTTGGTTTGTCCATCCTTTTGCGTTACCGGCATGCCGATCACGGACTGAACATCGGCCAATAAATCCTTGAACAAACCGGACAGGGTTCCGTCATTTTTCCTCTCCTGAGGGGTGGGGGCGGGCAAGGGACTCTGAGGCATCCCCGGCTCTTCCTTTTTCTTTTCCGCGGTGGGAACAGATGAACCGGGCGGTGTCTGGGCGGCATTCTGCACGACCTTTTTCTGTTCGGAGGCCACGGGAGAGGGCGGTGGCGGAACAGCAGCCCGGACTTCCTCTGGTTTAACTGCGTTCTGCTTGGTGGCCGCAGGTGTCTCCCGGAGCGGGGCTTCGGATTCCTTCGGTTCCGCCTTGACATCTGGCGCCATAAGTAAATTCTTCGGTCCGAAGGGTTCCTTCCGGGCCACAATACGGAACCGGTCATCGATAAAATCGGCCTGGATAATTTCTTTCAATCCGGGTTCACCAGAGGTGCCTTTCTTTTGGCTCCACCAGATCATGCCGTCATTTACGGTCTCACCGTTATCGATGCCGACTTCAATACGAATATACCGATTAGAAACGAACATGGCGGTCTGCTGATCGAAGGGTACCCAACCCAGGTCAGGGAACCATACTTCAATCCAGGAGTGCCTTCCCTGTCCCATCTTGATGGTGATTTCGCCCTGGCTTCGAACAATCTGGAAAGGTTTGTTCAAGGTGATGCCGTTGACAATGCGGACGGGGATCCCTATGGAGCGCATCAAGGCGGCATTAAGATGGGAAAAGTTCTGACAGTTTCCCTTGCCCTGTTCGAGGGTATAGATCGCATCATATTTTCTTGAGGGATTGACATAATGGATGTGATCGACGACGTAGGCCATGATTCTTCCTACGGCATCATACTGTGTTGCAGCGCCCTTCGTCAGGGATAAAGCCAGTTCCGTGATCCG
>CAYXQK010000205.1:0-4135 GCA_964467445.1 uncultured Syntrophaceae bacterium | reverse complement strand
AAAAACGCCATCATTGACGCCATACAGATCGGCGGAAAAGCGCATGAACTCCATTCCGGTCAGCTTTTCATACAGATAGGGCCGGTCCGGAATGAAGCCGATTCGTTTTTTTGCCTCTTCCGGATGTTCGGCCATCGAAATCCCATCGATGGTGATGGCGCCGGCCGTAGGCGCCAGGGTGCCGCCCATCATGCGGATGGTCGTGGTCTTTCCGGCGCCGTTCGGTCCGATAAAACCAAAGATTTCGCCCCTCTGCAGGGACAGGTTCAGACGATCGACGGCCAGCGTCTTGCCGTAACGTTTTGTAAGGTCTTTCAATTCGATCATTTCGTCACTTCCACGATCTCCAATTTCAGTTTTCCGATGACCCCCATCAGATCAATCTGACGATCAGCCCCGCCCCGGACCAGCCGGATATGCGTGACATCTGCCGGTATTCTTCCGAGCGTGGCGTCGGCCGTGATCCACTCCCCCAGATAAAGGACATTCCAGGCGTGATAGTAGAACCGGCCCCGCTGATACACCAGCCCCGCCTCTATTTGCGCGGGAATGCCCGCCGCTCTGGCCATGGCTGCCATCAGAACAGCGTGCTCGTTGCAGTCGCCCATGCGGTTCTCCAGGGTTTCCACAGCGTTCGGAACGGACAGGACGGGTCTTTTCTCGATGCGCCGATAGAGCCAGTCCACAATCTTCTTCGCCTTTACCGCATCGCTGTCCCGTGGTGAAATGATTTCCTTCACCTGCTTGCGAACGAGTGGATCATCGGACTGGATAAAGGGTGACGGCTGAAGGAATTTGCTTACTTCAGCGGAATATTTTTCCCTGGCGGCGGTAACGGGCCAGTCTTCCTTTTCAATCGTCAGGATATTATTTTTAAAATGCTGCCGGCCGCCGTTCAGAAACAGCGTCTTTGCGTCGAAATTCGTCAGCCGGATCGTGATTTTTGTCAACGCATCGGGATCATCGATCGCAATATTTGCATTGATGGAGGCAACTTCCGTAAGATCAGCGCTGGCCAAAAGGGTCAGGCCGTCGAGCGCTTCTTCTTTCGTCACCCGCTCCAGAGTCATTCCCAGCAGCCCCTCCTCCTTCAGGACGTCGCCCTCCTCGCCGAGCCAGGCGAACTGCCGGGCGCCCATAAAATCAACGTCCAGCTTCAGAGCCTTCCTTTCCTGTCCCATGACGGTGATCGGCACCTCTCCCATCACCTTCAACTGGACCGGTCGCTGCCCCATGGAGGCGGGATCGAAAACATAAATCACGATTTCATCGCCAGGTTTGAGATTTTTGCCCCTGAGGGAATCAAACATGCTATTGGAAAGATGTGGCACCTCCTGGAGAGGCAGAACCATTTTCCTGGGCGCCGTCGGCGAGCCATAGTGGATGGTGGCTTCTTTGCCTTTCATAACCCCTCGCACCGAAAATCGGAACAGGTGCGACTGAAGATCAAAGTTAAAGGCAGACAAGGTCATATCCGCATGCAGATCGCTTTGAGTTTTCATGCGAATATCCTGGACAACCCCCATGGTATTGATCCGCATCAGGACGGATTCTTCCAGACGATAGCCTTTTTCTATGGGTGTCAGGGTGCGGTGTGCATAGCCGATTTTGCGTTTCGCCTGCGTAATGGCCATCCAGTGGTCCTCGCTCCGGAGGGGCTTTGCCACGGGTGTTGATCGCCACGGAAGCATCGGCTCGGTCCTTGAAAAGACATCGAGACGGATGGCCATCAGGACGACAAAAAGCAAAATAAATCCGCCCCCGACGACCCAGTGCCACTGCATTTTATCTTTCTTCATGTATGTATAAATATCAGAGCATCGGAATAAATTCAATTACCATCTTGTCAGCGATCATGATTTCTGATAGCCTCCGCCAATCTCATCCCATGAAACCTGTGAAAGCAGAAGCAGCGTCATTCCGGGCGATGTGATCCAGGGCCCTGAGCGCATCAAAAAGACAAGGCTGAAAGGCGTGATTAACATGGCGGAAAATCCATCCCTCCGGCGAGCCCGTGAGGTCCTGAAAATTGAAGCGGAAAGCATTCTGCAGCTGATCGATAAGATCGATGATCAATTTGTAAAAGCCGTCGACATTATTTATAAATCAAAGGGCCGGGTCATCGTAACCGGTATTGGCAAGTCAGGACTGATCGGCAAAAAAATCGTTGCCACCCTCACCAGCACCGGCACGCAGGCCATTTTCCTGCATCCCGTGGAAGGCATGCACGGCGATCTGGGAATTGTGACGAAAGACGACGTGATGCTGGCCATTTCCAACAGCGGTGAAACCAATGAGCTGAACATGATTATCAGCAGCGTGCGCCAGATTGGTGCGCCGCTGATCGCTTTCACCGGCCAGCTATCATCGTCGCTGGCGCTGGCCAGCGATGTGGTCATCGACGTGGGCGTCGCAAGGGAGGCCTGCCCTTTCGGTCTGGCCCCCACATCCAGCACGACAGCGGCTCTGGCGATGGGCGATGCCCTGGCGGTGGCCCTTATTGAAAGAAAAAATTTCAACGAAACGGATTTTTATAAATTCCATCCCGGCGGAAATCTGGGCCTGCGACTGCGTGCGAAAGTCAGGGACATTATGATCCAGGGTGCGGACATCCCGAAGGTGACTTCAGGCGCGACCTTTGCCAAGGCTCTCCGTGAGATGGACGAAAAAAACAAGGGATTTATCCTCATCACGGATAGAAAAAATCAATTACTGGGCATTTTGACCGATGGAGATCTGCGGCGTCTGGTCCATCGGGGCGAGCCTTTCCAGGATTACGTCATCGATGAATTCATGACCCGCTCTCCGAAAACCATCGAGGAAAATACTTCTGTCGCCCGAACGATCGAAACCATGCAGCAGCAGGAAATTACCACCCTGGTGGTCGTCAATGAAAAAAAAGAGTTGAAGGGTTACGTACACCTGCACGACATCCTTGGAAGAGGAGGAACACTTCAGATATCTATATCTTAGAAGGAGCTAACCTGTCATGATCATTAACCCGAAGTTCCTTGCCACAGGGATCGGAAGCATGCCCTTTGACAATCCGGCGTACGCCGTCGAGCTGATCCTCTCCAGCCTTCCGGAAGCTCCCCACTGGCCTCAATTGCCCAGACTCGGGCTCAACGAGCAGATGGAAATCCAGTTTTCCGAGCATATGCCCTGCGCGGTTATCGACCGCATTAAGAACCGCCTCTATTTTGATACCTCCGGAGATTACTCCGAGGCCTTCGCGCAATTCTACGAGGCCTACCTCGCCGCCATGGATCCGGAAGGGGGAAACGGCGACTATGCGGCAATGGCCGTCAGCCCGGCCTTCGCCGGAGGGCTGCATGCCCTGGAAGGGAAGCTCCGGCAGCGGGGCGTCAAACTGCCTTTCGTAAAATGCCAGGTCACCGGCCCCTGCACCTTTGCCCTGACGGTCGTGGATGAAAGCAAGCGGGCGATCTATTACCATGAGGAATTCCGGGACATGATCGCGAAAACCCTGGCCATGGTGGGATGCTGGCAGATCCAAACATTCAAGCCCTATGCCGAGCAGGTGATCTGCTTTATCGATGAGCCGATCCTGTCGGCCTTCGGCAGTTCCACCTATGTAGCCGTACGCCGTACAGATGTGGTCCAACTGCTGTCGGACATGGTCGAGGCCGTGCACACCGCAGGAGGCATCGCCGGCACACACTGTTGCGGCAACACGGAGTGGAGCATCCTCATCGACGCGGGGATGGACATCATCAACTTCGACGCTTTCCATTATGGCGAAACCATCGCCATGTATGCCGGGGCCGTCAAGACGCACCTGCTGAGAGGCGGGGCACTCGCCTGGGGGAGTGTGCCAACCTCGGCGGCTATCCGGGAGCAAACGGTTGAAGGTCTGGCAGACCGGCTCGAAAGCATGATGGACCACCTGGCGTCCAAGGGCATCGAAAAGCGCCTCATCACCGAACAGGCCCTGATAACGCCCTCCTGCGGGACAGGGTCCATGACACCGGAAGACGCGGAGCGGGTTTATGCTATGCTGGCGGCGCTTTCCGCCAGGATGAAGAATAAGTACAGGGATCATTCATGACGAACTCGCAAAAAGCATCAAAAGTCTTGAACTCGGGACGGCTCTGTGAAAAGTTCCGCAGGCAAG
>CAYXQK010000204.1:0-8628 GCA_964467445.1 uncultured Syntrophaceae bacterium | reverse complement strand
GGCCACATTTGCGGAAACAAACGGCGATCCGCCGAAACCGGCCAGCGTGAGCCCCAGGGCAAGGCCCCGTTTATCGGGGAACCACCGTCCCGAAACGGCAAGGGGAACGCCGTAGGCCAGCCCCACGCCGCCGCCGCCGATGGCGCCGTAGCTGATCGCGAGCATCATGATGCTCGTGGACTGGCTGGCCAGCATCCAGCCCGCACCGAGAATCACGCCGCCCAGGATGCCGAGATTCCTCGCGCCCAGCTTTCCAATCAACTGGCCGCCGACGAACACGAAGAAGGCGAAGAAGGCGAGAAAGACCATGAAGGGCAGCCCCGCCTCGGTGGCGCTTACATTCATGAGCGCCCGCACCGGTTTTGCAAACACACTGTAGGCATAAACGCTTCCCAGGCAGATGTTGATGATGAACCCTAATACGATGAACACCCATCGCCCCGATTCTGCGGGCATTCCAAACAATTTTTCGTTACTCATCGGATACCCCCCTTAATGCATTTTTATTTGCCATTTTTAAAAATTCCCCCTTTGGTAATAATGCGCGAGTCATTAACATATTTGATCCGTCGTGTCTAACAAATATTCAGATTATCGGGCTTTCAATCGGTCCAAATCTTCCCGGGTGTTCACATTGATAAACATTCGCATATCGGGATCAAAGGTTTTCTGGATGGATTCCGGAATAGTCAGGCATTTCAGGCCTTTGTAGAAACCCGTGATTTTCAGCCTGTCCTGGCTGAGCAGGCGTTTCATCCCGGGGAGGCAGTTATTGGCGTAGATCGCATGCAGGGGTTCGAGTCCCTTCGGTGTTTGGGGTACGACAATGTCATAGACAGGCGCCTGTTCCATCATGCAGGCAATGAAACGCGGGTTCAGGTAAGGCATATCGCAGGCGGTGACGAAGGCATGCGGGCAGGTTGCGTAGAAAAGGCCCGTATAGATCCCGCCCAGGGCCTTTTTGCCTGGGTAGATATCAGTCACAAGGGTTACGTCCAGGTCAAGATAGTCGAGGGGGGCGTTGGTGACGACAATCACCTCGCAGAAGAGGCCTTTGAATATTTTCAGGATCCTGTCAATCAGGCGTTCACCGTCAATGACGATAAAGGCCTTGTTTGCGCCCATGCGGGAATTTTCCCCGCCCGATAAAATGATGCCCGTCATGCGGTTTTCCTGTAGAAATTTGGTGATTTGGTCAATGCGAGTTCGTCAATCTTTATGCCCCGGAAACCCAGGTTGCGATGTATTCCATTCCGTCGGCCTGGATCCGTGGATCATTAACCTGCCAATTTCCCGGCAGACCAAGCGCCGCCGAAGACAATTCAAAATGGCACATGGCAATACCCATATCCATGTTCTGCAGTTTTATATCTCCAAAAACTGAATTGTAGCCCGGTGTTCGTTTGAGATAAAAATGCAAAATATTATTATCTTTAATGATTCTCCATGGCTGCATATTTGAGGCCGATGGGCCGATTCTCAGGCAGGCAAGCGCCGTCTCGTGGGGACCTGCGGATTCGATTTGAAGCGGGTTATTGATATTGCCGTCGAAAAATAGTTCGTGCCAGGATTTTCTTTTATCGGAACCGGCGCTGAACCGGAAAAACCTGTCTATCAGCGATCTCCGATCGCTGGAATAGCCGACCGGACTGACGGCCGGCAGGAGTTCACCGTCGGCAAGCTTTATTTTTTCAGCAAATCCGGTCCGATTGAATGTGCCCCCGAGCCAGCAGGTCCCCAACCCCAGGGAGGTTGCCGTGAGAATATTTTTTTCCATACAATAACCGTAATCTTCCATGGCCTTTGGTCGGTTCCGGACGGCCCCCGCCATGAACTGGCTGGCGCCTTTGATAACGCCGTATGTCCCCCGTATTCGGGTCTCGCTCATTCCCAGTTCAGTGAAATCCAATAGTTGAAAACGAATCTCACTGCCGAAGGGTGATCGGGTGTTTGCTTTCAGAAAGGTTTTCAACGTTTCCGTCTTATCCGGTTCTATCGGCCTGTCGCTGTACGTCCGACAGGAGATTCTTTCCTTTATTGTTTCAATGATTGACATGCTGTTCCTCATTTGATCAGTCGCTTACGCATCTTGTAAAGTGCCAGCGGGAAAAACACCGCCAGAAACACCGTCAGATAACCCAGTTGCCAGAGCATCGTCCCCTCGAAGCGGCTATAGCACAGCGACCTTGCAAGACTGACCAGATGGGTCAGGGGCAGGGTCGTTGCGACGACCTGAGCCCATTGGGGCAGATTTTCAATGGGGAAAAAGGTGCCGCTGAACAGGAACATGGGGGTGATGAACAGGAAGAATGGAAGATTGAACAGGTCGATATGCGATACCATTCCGGTGAAATACATGCCGACGGCGCCGAAGGCCATCCCCCCGAGGAAGGCCAGGGGGATCAGGAGCAGCCCGGAAGGGTATTGAATCAGCCCGAAGGCGCTGATGACAGCCATCATGATCATGGTTGCAATCATGGACTTAGTCGCTCCCCAGACGATTTCGCCGGCAATGATTTCATTGACGGTCAGCGGCGTCGCCATCATGGCGTCGAAGGTCTTCTGATAATACATGCGGACAAAGGAACCGTAGGTGTTTTCAAAAAAAGCGTTATTCATGATGTTGATGGCAATCAGGGCCGGGGCGATGAAGGTTGTGTAGGACACCTCCATGCCGTTTTCACGGATGTTTCCCACCAGGGCGCTCAGGCCGTATCCGAAGGCCAGCAGGTAGAAGAGGGGTTCCAGGATGGGGGCCATGAAACGGATCTTCCAGTTCTGCAGGTAAACGATGAAATTTCTCTGCCATACCCGGAAAAGCCCCATCCAGGAAACCATGGAAAAGATGTTATTCATTCTCTGAGTTCCCTGCCCGTCAGTTTCAAAAAAACATCTTCCAGCGTGGCCATTCGCAGGATACATCCCTCCTGACAGTAGTGCTTGCTGATTTCGTGATAGAGGCTGCCGCCGTTGCCCTCGTAAATGATCATCCGGTGCCCGAAGTCTTCATGCTGAAGCCCGCGGGCTTCGACGTAAGCGCGCAATGCGACATCAGGTTCGGCGATTTCAATGACATCCTGCCCCACATACTGCCGGATCAGATCAGCAGGCCTGCCTTCCACGAGAATTCGTCCGTGATCCATGATCAGCAACCGGTCGCACAACCGGGAGGCCTCATCCATGTAGTGCGTGGTCAGCAAAATAGTGAGGCCCCTTTTTTTCAATTCTTCCAGCCGCTCCCAGACCTGGTGCCGGGACTGGGGATCGAGCCCCGTGGTGGGTTCATCAAGAATCAGCAGCTCAGGGTCGTTGATGAGCGCCCGCGCCAGAACCATGCGACGCATCATCCCGCCGGACAACTCCAGCGCCTTTGCCTCCTTCCGGTGATCCAACGCCATGAATGATAACAGGGCCAGGGCTTTTTCACGGGCCTGCCTGCCGGTCAGATTGAAAAAAAGCCCGAAGACCTCAAGGTTTTGGAGAAGATTCAGGTCGGGGTCCAGGTTATTTTCCTGCTGGCAGACGCCGATGCGCGCTTTGATGGCGCGCAGATGCCTCTTAAGATCCAGGCCGAAGACCGTCAACTCGCCGGCCGTCCTGGGTGAAAAGCCATAAATCATCCGGATCGTGGTGGTTTTCCCGGCGCCGTTCGGCCCAAGGATGCCGTAGCATTCTCCGGGGAAGATATCGAAAGAGACGTCATCCACGGCGACCAGCTCGCCGTAGATTTTGGTCAGATTCCTGGCTTCAATAATATGCTGCATAGACAAAGGGCCACAACATTGATGATTTTAAACGCCTTTCTTGTAAGGACGATCCATTTTTATCCGGCTGCCTTGGGGGCGGAGCGCTGGGCACCCCCGGGGTCATCTCTGCCGTCGGGCTTACGGCAAATATCGGGGAGTCTAACAGGATGCGTTTTGATGGGCAAGACAATTTTCGACCATGTTTGTCAGCCAATTCATTGTGTTGTCAATTAATTGTTGCCAACGGGTTAGATTTTATGTAGATTGCGATAAACGCCGATTGTGATGTACGGCGCAATCTTTAAAAAGAAGACGAAATGGCCGGAAGAGGGCGGCTGTGGCGCCGCCTGTCGGTCATAGGAAGGAGGAGTTGAAAGAGTTGGAAGAGGGCCTCTTGTCCCAGATGTTTGTTATTCTTTTTTGCCTTATCGGTTCTGCTCTTTTTTCTTCGACTGAAACGGCTCTGACAAGCCTGAGTCACAGCAGGGTACACCAGCTGCTCGACAGCGGCAGGGAGTCCGCTCTGCTCAAGCTGTGGCTGACCAACCCGAACCACGTTCTGACGACCATCCTGATCGGCAACAATATCGTGAACATTCTGGCCTCTTCGCTGGCGACAAAAATCAGTTATCAGCAATTTCAGAGGATCGGCATGAGCGGCGCCGAGAGCTTTGCCGTGGCTGCAGCCGTGGGCGCAATGACCCTGATTATTCTTATCTTCGGCGAGGTTGTGCCGAAAACTTACGCCAAGCACAATGCCGAAGCGCTGATTCCTTCGTTTGCATTTGTATACGCGCTATACTATCCGTTCTGGCTGCTTACGACTTTGCTGGTTTACATCAGTCGCTCCGTCGTGTGGCTGGGCGGGGGCAAGTTCGACCACAAAGGGCCTCTTGTGACCGAAGAGGATCTCGAATGGATGATACGGCGCGGTACGCAGGAAAAGAGCCTTGGCCATGAAGTCGGGCACATGCTCACCGGGGCGCTCGACATGGGAGACACGGTGGCGCGTGAAATCATGGTTCCCAGAACCAAGATGATCATGTTCGAGGTGAACGAGACGCTCGAAGAGATATGGGAACAGCACAAGGTGCACAATTATTCCAGATATCCGGTTTACGATGAAATTCCCGATAAGATCATCGGCATATTTTACATAAAAGACCTGCTGTATTTTCTGTTCAATCCGAAAGGGAAGACCTTCCAGATACGCGACCTGATGAGAGCCGACCTGTATTTTATCCCCGAATCAAAAAATGTGCATGAAATTCTCACCGAACTCAAGAGGCGTCAAATGGGCCTGGGTATTGTTGTTGATGAATTCGGCGGCGTATCGGGCATGATTTCACTGGAAGACATAATAGAAGAAATGGTGGGTGAGATATACGACGAATTCGACGAACCGGCGCACGCCTTCGTTGAAGAGACGCCGGGTTGCTTCAGGGTACAGGCGCAGTACCTCCTGGCCGATCTGGAGTCGCATCTCACGTTCAAGCCGGGCTTCCCGCTCGATAGGGGCTACGACACGGTAGGCGGACTGCTGATGGATTTGGCAGGAAAGGTTCCACAGCCCGGGGAGATGTTTACCTGGCCGAAAACTCCCACAAACGGGCAGTCGGAAAACGATGACGAGACCCAGAAACCGGTACTTGCGTTCACGGTTCTTTCGGCGAGCGAAACCGGGATAGACTCCGTGCGAATGAAACTCATGGAGCATACGCCCGATATGCCGGTTGCATGAGAGAACCGTTAGTCCATGCATACCCCGACCACATCACCCCGTGCCAGAACCATTTTACAGGCCGGGCTGCAGCGCAGCCGAACACGACAAGCGTGAGCAAAAGAACGAAGGTTTCATTCATCGCTGATCACCTCATGGCTGTTATAATCAATCGAGAATGATATCCCTCAGCGCCTCTTCGATATCCGGGTAGCGAAACTTAAAACCGGCTTCCAGCAGACGGTGGGGAATCACGCGCTGACCTTTGAGCAGCACGTCACCAAACTCACCCAGAATCAGCCGGATCATAAATCCCGGTGCGGGCATAAACGAAGGCCGGTGCATTACCTTCCCAATCGCATCTCCCAAATCCTTATTTCGCAAGGGATTGGGAGAACAAAGATTTACCGCGCCGAATATTTCTTGATGATTAAGCAAAAAGATAAACGCCTCTGCAAGATCGTGCATGTGCACCCAGGAAAACCATTGGCGTCCGCTGCCCAGCGGGCCGCCTAAAAAATATTTGAACAGGGGAATCATCTGACCCAGCGCACCGCCGTTCTTTCCCAGCACGATGCCGAACCGGGTGATGATCACGCGCGCGCCTTTATCCTGCGCGCGCAAAGCCTCTTGTTCCCAATCATAAGCCAGCTTTGCGAGAAAATCATTGCCGGACGGAGATGATTCGATGAGCTCCTTATCTTCATGAAAGCCGTAATAGCCCACCGCTGATGTGCTGAAAAATGTAAGGCGCTTTGTGCTGATCGGCACGGATTCTACCAGGTTGCGGGTTGTTTCGATGCGACTGCTCTGTAGAATCTTTTTTTGTTCCGGTGTCCAGCGGCTGAAAATGGAAGCACCGGCAAGGTTGATGATGACATCATGATCCCGGACGGCTTCCTGCCATTTTCCTTTGTTGGTCGGATTCCCTATGAGATAGGAGAGCCCTGTCATTTTTAGTTCCGTGCCGCTGAGCGCCTGTGTCAGGATGGTAACCGCATGGCCTTCTGAAATAAGACGCTTGGCCAGATAAGTTCCGATAAATCCCGTGCCGCCGGTCATGAAAATTCTCATGTCTGCTCTCCACTTCCTTGTACTTTCTCCGGCGGATCTCGTCGTCAATCAGAGGACTATCTTTCTGCAATGATATAACTCAATGTAATCATTCACCCTTCCATAGTCTTTCGGATCGCTTTTCTGCTTTATCGACTTTACGGGCCATTTGAAAAAGCAGATCAGAAAGCCGATTTAAAAACGGCATAATGTTTTCATTTTTAACTCTGACCGCCCCAACACGGCGTTCGGCTTTTCGCACCAATGCTCTGGCAAATTGAATATGTGCAGAAAGCAGACCGGAACCGGATAATATAAAATTACTTAAAGGGGAAAGACCCGTTTCAAGTTCTTGAATCATTTTCTCTATTGCATTTACCCGGGATCTTTCAAAATTTACATTGGCGTTTCCCAAAACAGAATTGATACGGCACAGATTTCGCTGAATATAATCGATCATGGCTGTAAGATCTTCATCTGCAAGTTGCGCGTATATCATACCAAGAAACGAATTGATTTCATCCACCGTTCCGATCGCTTCAACACAGACATCATCTTTGCTGAGTTTTTTGCCATCAGCAAGTAATGTGCCTCCGCTATCTGTATAAAGGTCATAAGTTTTCATGAGATCTCCACATACTGATGTTCGCTCTGAGTTACCTCAAAGCAGTAAAAATTCCTGGCCGCGGGCCGCTAAAATCCCGGATCTTGACGTTGGGGATATTTGATGAAGCGTCCTTCAATCAGTCGCTGGCAGTCCCGAGTCATTTTGTGTGAGGATTCCAGGCGAGATATAAAATTCCCCCCTTGCCCATATTGGCGGATGACCAGTTTGGATCAGGACAAAAGGGGATCAGTTATTCCGACTTTTCAGAATTATTATCTCCCTTTTTTTCCTTGCCCTCAACGGGGGCTTCCTTTGACTTCTTGACTTTCCCGCCTTCCTGATCTTTCTTGGGAGCGACCGCCTTTTCCTTGCCCTCAGCGGGGGCTTCCTTTGACTTCTTGACTTTCCCGCCTTCCTGATCTTTCTTGGGGGCGGCCGCTTTTTCCTTGCCCTCAGCGGGGACTTCCTTTGATTTCTTGTCTTTCCCGCTTTCCTGATCTTCCCGGGGAGCCGCCTTTTTTTCCGCCTTTATCCTGGCCAGTTCTTCGGTCTTCTTTTCGATGTCGGCTATCCGCTTCAGTCTGGTATTTACGGCATTAATATCTGCGCGCAATTTTTTAACAATAACGTCTTTGTCGATTTTGGGGGATTCGATACCCATTTTGGACAGGTAAGACAGGCGATCTTCCAACCATCGTTCGAAAGATGCTTTTTGCTCCATTCGCGACTGCTTGTGCTTTGATCCCATTTTTTCTCCCTCTCAGTTTTACTTGTTTTTCTCCGGCAGTTCATAGCATACATAAAACCTTAACTTCCCTGCCGGGTGGACGAATCTTACGGGTATACGTATCAGGGATTATGTCGAAAAGCTATCACATTTCGAACTTTCCTCTCTAAAGACCATGGCAAAGCCAATTAAGAGAGATTGAATCCGGTCAAAAGGAAAACGGACCTTCTTTTGACGCCGGGTCTATCCGTGCGCTTCATCCCAGTTGCGGCCGGAACCGATATCCACTTTGAGCGGGACGCTCAGGCGAATGACATTTTCCATTTCCTTTTTGACCAGCGCCAATAGTTCCTCCTTTTCCGACTGCGGCGCTTCGAAGACCAGTTCATCGTGGACCTGCATGATCATGGCCGCCTGCAGACGGCGCTCTGCAAAAATCCGGGAAATATTGATCATCGCCACTTTGATTAGATCAGCGGCCGTGCCCTGGATCGGGGCATTGATGGCCGTCCGTTCCGCGAACTGACGGACGGCAGCCACGCTGTGATTGATTTCCGGCAGGTACCGCCGGCGGTTGAGCAATGTTGTAGCATAGCCGTTTTTCCGGGCGTTTTCCAGAATGCCGTCGAGGTAGCGCCTCACGTCCCGGTATTTATCGAAATAGCCGTCGATATAGGCCTGGGCCTGTTTCTGGTTGACATGGAGTTCCTTTGCCAGCCCGAAGGCGCTCATGCCGTAAAGGACGCCGAAGTTGATGACCTTCGCCTGGCGGCGC